>JBKBOP010000027.1:0-20940 GCA_046293575.1 Flavobacterium sp.
CTCACTAACACTGGCTCCTCGACCACATGATGGGCCAATAAAGAACCTTGTTCTGTTTGTTTGCAGGAGAGGATTCCGAAGATTAGAAGGGCTAAGAATGCTGTTTTTTGAAGCATCAAGATTGGGATTACATAAATTGGTGATACAAAACTATATTATTTTCTTTAAGATAACCTTTATTTAACGTGCCGTAATGTGTTAATTGTTCACAAAGTAATTAACAAAGTCTAATGTTGTAATGTGTCAATTTGTAAATGTGGTAATGGGAGCAATGATTATGGATTGAAAATTTTAGATTTGGAATTGTAAAAATGGAAGCTTCATACCCACAAATAAAACAAAGATCTTCGCAAAAATCTAAAACTAAAAATTGAAATTGCAACAGAAATAGCGAAATTCAACTGTGACTAAGATTAAAAAATTTGACCGATAGTATGACTAATCCCGAATTTCGGGAGAGACTGTGACTGCTACTGTGACTAATCTCTACTCCCATAAGTCATTTAAAATCAGGTTTTCCCTCACTTAATCTGTAAAAGGCCGTTAAAGGACTTTTTGAAAAGGGTTAAATAGTTTATTTTTACGGGAAAATTCGTTATCTGATGAAAGATATACCATGGATCAAAGCGGGTGATTTTGAAGATATCACCTATCATAAACACAATGGTGTGGCGAGAATTGCCTTTAACCGTCCAGACGTTCGCAATGCCTTCCGACCCAAAACTACCGCTGAACTGTATAAAGCTTTTTATGATGCCCAAGAAGATACCTCTATTGGAGTCGTATTGCTTTGTGCCGAAGGTCCCTCTACCAAAGACGGAATTTGGTCGTTTTGCAGTGGCGGTGATCAAAAAGCGAGAGGTCAGCAAGGCTATGTGGGGGAAGACGGTTACCATCGTTTAAACATCCTGGAAGTGCAACGTTTGATTCGCTTTATGCCTAAGGCCGTCATTGCAGTGGTTCCTGGTTGGGCTGTGGGAGGCGGACATAGTTTGCATGTGGTGTGTGACCTCACTTTAGCCAGTAAAGAGAATGCTATTTTTAAACAAACCGATGCCGATGTGACTAGTTTTGACGGTGGGTATGGCTCGGCCTATTTGGCGAAAATGGTGGGACAAAAAAAAGCGAGAGAGATTTTCTTTTTGGGTCGGAACTATTCCGCTCAAGAAGCCTACGAAATGGGCATGGTCAACGCTGTGATTCCTCATGAGGAATTGGAAAGCACTGCTTATGAATGGGCCCAAGAGATATTGGCAAAATCACCCATCTCCATCAAAATGCTAAAGTTTGCCATGAATTTAACGGATGACGGCATGGTGGGTCAACAAGTATTTGCCGGAGAGGCTACCCGTCTGGCCTATATGACCGATGAAGCCATTGAAGGTCGCAATGCATTTTTAGAAAAACGCAAACCCAATTTCCCAAAAAAATGGATCCCATAAAAGCTGCAACACTTCAGCAGGAATCGTTCACCAACGAGCCTGTCATTATACCCTCATTACCCTCTTTTGAAAAGGTAATTTTTACACCGTTGCATAAAGATTACTTGAATGTAGTCTACATCAGCAATGCCATTTTTGCATTAGTTATATCTGTTATATATTTAATACTGGTTTTTAGTAACGATTGGTTTCGGGAGCATCTTTTATGGCTCGCCGCTCTTAAAATCATGTTTATAGCACTCCTTTTTATTATTTCTAACAAAGGTTTTAAAAGAAAAGGCTATGCTTTACGTGAAAAAGATGTGTTGTTTAAAAGAGGACTCATTGCCCATAAAACCACAGTTATTCCCTTAAATAGAATTCAGCATGTGGCCACGCACGAAGGCTTTCTCTCTCGTATGTATGATTTGAGTGAAGTGCAAATCTATACCGCAGGAGGAAGTAGTAGTGATTTGAGCATCCCAGGACTGCCAAAAGAGGAAGCCGCCAAAATCAAGAACTACTTGCTCACTCAAATTCAATCAGAAGTGGAAGAAGAGGAAGAGTTCCCTCTTTCACTGGAAAAAAATCCTGCAGATGAAGAAGATACCTTACCCAACCCTTCACACGAATCTGAAAAAGAATAAGCTATGGATTTCTCACAACCCCAACGTCAATCTGTGCTGGGCATACTTATCATGTTTGCCGACAACGTGCAGAAATTCCTCAGGGCCATGTGGGCTCCTTTATTAATTCTACTTATTAAACCCGAACGCTGGAACTTCTGGTTATTAGCGATTTTTCTAGTTATTTTATTGGTCTTTGGGATTATAGCCTATTTACAATACCGCAATTTTACGTTTGCTTTAAACCTAAAACAGAAAGAATTTATCATCCAAAAAGGGGTCATTACCAAAAGTAACATCACCATTCAATTGGATAAAATTCAACAGGTGAACATCAATCAGACGTTGGTTCAAAAACTGGTAAATGTCTACAGCGTTGATATTGATACTGCCGGAAGTCAGAAAAAGGAAGTCAGCATCAGGGCTGTAGATCATGCCTTGGCTCTTCATTTAAAAGAAACATTGCTGAGTAATCTTCAAAGTGGAGGCGTGGCCTATACGGAGTCTCAGAAAAGGGAAGATGCCGCCACTCCCTTGCTCGCTATTCATTGGCTTACCTTGCTAAAAGTGGGGCTTACCTCACATTACGGAAGGAGCATTGCTTTGATGCTCGGATTTTTCTTTTATATCTGGGAAGGACTTCGCGACCTCTCCGAAGCGACCCTTATGGATGAAGAAGAAGTGAGTGGTTTTCTAGAACAGGCCCTCGCCCATTTCTCCTATTCCATTTTGATTCTTGGTGCTTTGGTTGTTTTATTACTGTTGAATGTGGGTCGAACTTTCTTTAAGTTTTTTGACTTACAGATGAGTCGACATAACGGTGCATTGCAGTTGAGTTTTGGTTTAATAGCCAAAAAAAACACCTTGCTCAAACCCGTGAAAGTGCAAGTCGCCCACATAAATCAAAATTACTTTCAACGCAAACTTAATCTAAGTAATTTACTAATAAAGCAAGCATCGTCTACCGAAATTGACAATCAAGAAAACAAAAAATCAGATGTAGAAATACCCGGGTGTTCTGCATCTGAACGTGAGAAGGTACTGAAGATGATTTATGGAAATAAACCCCTTCCTGAGCAGTCATTTAAGCCTAATTATCGGTATGTCATCCGAGGGACTTTATATATGCTTCCCACTTTAATCACACTGGGAATTGTATTGTTTGCATTTAATTTTATTGATACAAGCGATGTAGTATTATTTCTTCCCCCCACCTTATTTTTTTTGGGGATTATTATCTACTTCAAATACCGCAATTATCGTCTTTTTGTTTCTGATGATTTTATCATGATGAAATCCAACGCGTGGGATGTGGACTATGAAATCATTGAACCTTATAAATTGCAAGGTATCAGTGTTACCCAATACCCTTGGCATTACTCCCCAGATGTGGCCCATCTCACTTTTCATACCGCTGCAGGCGATTTATATTTTGATTTTGCTCCCTACAGCGAACTAAAACCCTTTATCAACCGCTGGTTATTTGAAGTGGAACGCTCCCATAAAAAGTGGATGTAACCCTTTCTGCCGTATCTTTGCAAAAACGACAAAAAAATGAAACATTGGATTGAAGCTGCCCGATTGCGAACCCTTCCCCTCTCCGTTTCCGGCATTTTAGTGGGAAGTTTTTATGCGATGTCGCAAGCCTATTTTAATTGGAAAATTGTGGGCTTTGCATTGCTCACCACCCTTGGATTGCAAATCCTATCCAATTTCGCGAACGATTATGGCGACGGCGTCAAAGGCACTGATAACGAGGACCGCGTGGGTCCGAAACGAACCGTTCAAAGTGGCTTGATAAGCCCGAAAGAGATGAAAAGTGCAATGCGACTTACCGCAGTGATAACGTTTGTATTTGCTACGCTGTTGATTTATTTTTCGTTTAAAGACCAATACCTCTATTATTCTCTCTTCTTTTTGGCACTTGGTGTGATTGCCATTGCTTCCGCCATTCGATATACTGTGGGGAATTCAGCTTATGGTTACCGTGGTTGGGGCGATGTATTTGTGTTTATATTCTTCGGATGGGTAAGCACACTAGGCACCTATTTTCTTTTTACTAAGGAATGGGACTGGAAATTGGCACTTCCCGCCACTGCTATCGGACTATTGAGCGTGGGAGTCTTAAACCTCAACAATATGCGAGATGAAGACTCCGATCGCAAATCAGGAAAACGCACGATGGTGGTGAAAATGGGAGGTGCCGCTGCCCGTCAGTACCATTACTTCCTCATCACCACCGCCATGTTACTCATGTTAGGCTTTGGTTTTTTAAATGGTTTTGCAATCGATCAATTTATTTATGTGATTGTCTTTTTCCCATTGATGAGCCACATGCTTCGGGTACATCGCACTAAAAACAACCGTGACTTAGACCCAGAATTGAAGCGTTTGGCCTTGAGCACCTTTGTGTTGGCATTATTGTTATCTTTATGCCTCATCTATTTTATATCAGACATGCTCGTTTAATTATATACTAAAAGCATATGAAAATTACTTTTTATGGACACGGATGCTTGGGCATTGAGCTCAGTGGTAAACACCTTTTAATTGACCCCTTTATTACAGGCAACCCCAAAGCAAGTCACATCGATATCAACAGTCTCAAGGCAGACTATATTTTGCTTACGCACGCTCATCAGGACCATACCCTTGATGTGGAACCCATTGCTAAACGCACCAATGCTGTGATTGTATCCAATTGGGAAATTGCTACCTATTATGGCAACAAAGGTTTTCAAAATCATCCCATGAACCATGGAGGCAGTTGGACCTTTGACTTTGGTAAGGTAAAATATGTAACTGCCATTCATTCCAGTTCGTTCCCTGATGGCACTTATGGAGGGAATCCTGGAGGATTTGTACTAGAAGGTGAGCACAAAAATATTTACATTGCTGGGGATACCGCTTTGACGATGGACATGAAACTCATTCCCATGCGAACCAAACTAGATTTGGCCATACTCCCCATTGGAAGCAACTTCACTATGGATGTGGAAGATGCTATCGTTGCGGCAGATTTTATTGAATGTGATAAAATTCTAGGTGCTCATTATGACACTTTTGGCTACATTGAAATTGACCATGAAGAGGCCATCAAAAAGTTTTTTGACAAAGGAAAAGATTTAATGTTGTTAGACATTGGTGGCTCCTTAGAATTATAACATGAAAGCGACCGCAACTCGATATGACTTACAATTCAAACGCCCCTCAGGAACCTCTAGGGGCGTTTTGACAGAAAAAGAAACTTGGTTCCTAACACTCGAACACCAGGACAAAAAAGGCATTGGGGAATGTGGTTTGTTGCGTACGTTAAGCATTGATGACCGACCTGATTATGCCGAAAAATTGCAATGGGTATGTGAACATATCCATTGGGGAGAAGCGGCTCTATTGGAACAACTCGAGGCATTTCCTTCCATCCAATTTGGTGTGGAAACTGCCTTTCATTCCTTGGCTTCAGAACATCCCTTTATTTTGTTTCCTTCTGCATTTACCAAAGGGGAAGCTCAACAATCCATCAACGGTTTGGTTTGGATGGGCGATGCCGATTTTATGCGGGAGCAGATTCAGGAAAAATTTGCCCAAGGTTTTAAATGCATCAAACTCAAAATTGGAGCTCTAGATTTTGATACCGAGTTGGCTTTACTACATGAAATTCGGAAAAAGTTTGATGAAAAAACCATTGAAATTAGAGTCGATGCTAACGGTGCTTTTGACCCAAGTGATGCTTTATATAAATTGAATCATCTCGCTGGCTTTAAACTACATAGCATAGAGCAGCCTATTGCTGTAAAACAGTATGACAAGATGGCAGAGCTATGTGAAATCACTCCTATACATATTGCATTAGATGAGGAACTCATTGGCGTGTTTGGTTCGGAAAAAAAATGGGAACTCTTGAAGCGGATTCGTCCGCAATACATTATTTTAAAACCGAGTTTGGTGGGAGGTTGTGGGGGTAGTACTCAATGGATTGAAATAGCCAAAAGTTTAAACATCGGCTGGTGGGTGACCTCTGCTTTGGAAAGCAATATCGGATTGAATGCCATTGCCCAATGGACCTTTATGCAACGGAATCCTTTGCCACAAGGACTCGGAACAGGTGGATTGTATACGAACAATATATCGTCTCCTTTGGTGATTAAGGAAGGGTATTTGAGTTATGATGTAGGTTTAGGTTGGGATACTGGAGATGTTGGTTTTTAAGAATTTAGAATTCAGAAAAAGAGATGCGGTAAATTAGATGTAGGCGAGAATATAAGTTAAACCAAAAAAAAGCAAAATGAGTGCGGCTAAAATATCCATACGTTTTTTTAACGATCGCGAAGTCAGAGCGGTTTGGGATGATGAACATGCCAAATGGTGGTTTTCTGTATTGGATATTATAGCCGTACTTACTGACCAAAATGACTACATCAAAACCCGAAACTACTGGAAATACCTTAAAGCAAAATTAAAGAAGGAGAATCATGAAGTGGTTAGTAATACTACCCAGTTGAAATTTCAGGCACCGGATGGCAAAATGCGTTTAGCAGATATACTTGACTATGATGGGATTATTGCATTGGGAAAAACCTTTCCGGGAACCAAAGCCAACCGTTTTATAGAATGGTTTACGTTTAGTGGTGAGAGTATCGATAGCAAAAGCAAAATCAAAGCTTACGCCCTTTTTGAAAGCTCTTTTATTGATAGTATTGAAATAGGAACTGCAAAAGGATTGCAGCAAATTCATGCCTATTTGTTTGGAGGACTTTATGATTTTGCTGGGCAAATCAGGCAAAAAAACATATCAAAAGACGGATTTCAATTTGCGGTGTCTCATTTTCTGAGTGGAACACTACGGCAAATTGAAGAAATGCCCGATGCTACCTTTGATAATATTGTTGATAAATATGTAGAAATGAATATTACTCACCCATTTATGGAAGGAAACGGCAGGAGCACCCGAATATGGTTGGATTTATTACTCAAAAAGCGAATACAGAAATGTGTTGATTGGAGCAAAATCACCAAAAAAGATTATATGAACGCGATGATGCAAAGCCCAACGAATAGTACATTCTTAAGACAACTATTAAAAAATGCCCTTACCCATAAAATAAACGACCGCGAAATGTTTATGAAAGGAATTGACTATTCTTATTACTATGAAGAGAATGATTCAATGAACAATTAAAAAATTTAATTATGTTTTCAATATGAACTATACATCTCAACAGATTGTTTACCTATTAGTAACTTTAGCATATGTTCTTGTTGGCATAGTTCCATTGGTACTATTTTATTATTTACATTTTTCACCAGAAGTATTTGAGTATATTATGGGGATTGATTTTTATAGCATAAACATGGGTTTCAAACTCATGATTATTTTATTAATCACTAAAACAACACTATTGTTCTTTGGGGTTATTTGGCTATATTTCCTTTTTAAAAGAATAAAGACCGATATTAAAAACAAAGATTTCAGTTTTTGACTCTCGAAATGATATGCTTAGGAAAACAAACATAGAACGAATTTTATTCCATCGGGGAACCAATCAACTAATGGATCACGTAAAAAATGTTTTCATGGCTAATAAACGCGGGTATATGGGTGAGGTATTGAAAAATCAAATTCTCATTTGGAAAATGACCCCCGAACACAAATGGTTTTACCCCATTTTCGTATTAGAATTGGATGCAGCCCAACAGCTAAAACAAATTCATATAAAAAAAAATCCCATTTTTAAGGCTTTTTTCAGTCTGGTCATTTTTTTAGCAGTTACCCTTTTACTCCTATTTTCCTATCAGCAACAACCCCGATTAATTATCGTAGCAAGCCTCGTAATGACGGTATTTCTCCTGTTATTATATCTCGCTATTTCTTATGATGCATATTACAAAAACAAATCATTACTCCTGACTTTAAAAAATGACTTAGAGTATATTGAGAGTACGATGAATACTGACTATCAACCCAATAAAACAATTTCCTCAAATATATACAGGGAAAAAGAATGGACTTGGTTTAAGATTTTAAAAAGACTCCTATTCTATCCGATTTGTATTTTTTTAATCTATATCTCTTGGAAGTTTTTTATTCCGGAAGGTAAAATGGCTCTTGGTATCTTAGGCATCATCATCGCTCTGAGTTTTATCATTTCAGATCTCGCACTTGCTTTTCGCAGAAAAAAATAATGGAATCAGACACCCAATGAACTGAACTCTAAAAACTTATTTCAAATCCTCGCACTCCTGCGACTGATTCCGAGGTTTCGGAATGAAAACTGAGAATAAAACTTATTAAAAACGGTATTAATAAAAATATTCTTAGAAAAAATTCTAACTTCTAATTTCTGCCTTTTACGACTGAGACTGAAAACTGAGACTGAACACTAAAAACTGACCACTAATCCCGAAGGGTCGTGACTGACCACTGAACACTAAACTAAAACCCCTCCTTCCAATCCTGAGTAGCAATGGCGGTGACTTGGTTGTTATCGTTCATAATGACCCGCATTTCCTTAGTGCGGTATTTTTTTTCATAATCGCACACAAAACGGTAAATAGTGAGGTCGTTTTTTTCATCACGCCACACTTGTTGCAAAGTCATATCATTAAACGTTCCAAACCCCCGCTGGATTTGATGGCAGGTCATGGAGATTTTATCGCGGTTGATTTTTTGAATCACTTCCGGAGTGGCTTCTGCTGTTGTGAAGGGTTTGAACTGGGAAGTATTGCAGGTCAATAGTATTCGTTTACCAAGTTCATACGCTCTGTTTTTTTGGGTGGTATTGACTTGTGACAACGACACAGCCACTGTCTTTTTAGAGATAACTTCTTCAATATCCTTTGAAGTGGTTGTCTTTTTGGTTGTTGAACAACCCGCCAAAGCGATAAGCATCAAAAATAAGAGTCCTTTTTTCATTATAGTATTTTTAAAAGCAAATTTGGGTCGGGGCAATTGTTTCTATAAAAATCTAGCTCTGTAGCACTACACACCCCGGGATAATCTCCTTTCTTTCCTTGAAGATCAAGAATGACTTGAAAATGAAGATGCGGTGCATAATCTCCATTCACCGAAGACCCTCCCAGCGAAGCGATGTTCTGCCCAGCCATCACGGATTGTCCTTCTTTGATATTCTCCAAAGAAGCTAACGACAAATGTCCGTATAAAGTATACAACACTTGTCCTTTTAGTTCATGTTGTAAGATTATCGTCGGACCATAATCTCCCCAATTGTCATTATTAGCAAAGCTGTGAATTTTTCCATCTAAAGGGGCTAGCACAGATGTTTCTGAAGGAGCCCAAAGATCAATGCCTAAATGGATGTTTCGTGGATTTTCTGTTGCTT
The DNA here is from genome assembly GCA_046293575.1 of Flavobacterium sp. Lineage (GTDB taxonomy): Bacteria > Bacteroidota > Bacteroidia > Flavobacteriales > Flavobacteriaceae > Flavobacterium. The sequence continues at coordinate 9,388 of JBKBOP010000027.1, forward strand.
GAAATAACGGACTTCTTTGGTAGAGGTTGCGTTGTTCCAAATAACCACCCCAAGCTATTGTAGCGTTGTGTTCTTGTAAATAGGATTCAATGGCACTTTCATAGTCTGTTGCATTTTGGAGTTGGTAATGTTTTAAAAAAGGACTGTTTTTAGATAGGTCGATGGATACATACTGAATATTTTCTGTCCTGCATTTTAAAACATGAACAGGAGCTAGACTAGAAAATAAGTTTGCAAAGGATTTCATAATGCAAAAATACTCGCTTTTGATCCATGAAACGTTCTAGATTGAAAAAGAAATACATTGCATCTTCAACATTATTTTTCCACTTTAGTATTTTTACGTATCTTGGAATCCTTTGATATTCCCGCTTAAATGAAAAAAATATTATTGGTTGAAGATGAAGTACATGTGGTATCCTTTATAAAAAAGGGACTCACCGAAGAAGATTTTGAAGTGACTGTAGCCCTTGATGGTAAAAGTGGACTCCAACTCCAACAACAAAACACCTTTGACTGCGTCATCTTAGACATCATGCTCCCTGAGATGAACGGTCTTGAAGTGTGTCGAGAAATTCGAAAAACAGACACCAATGTCCCTATTTTGTTCCTCACGGCTTTAGGAACTTCAGAAAACATTGTATTAGGATTAGACTCGGGAGCAGATGATTACTTGGTGAAACCTTTTAAGTTTATTGAATTGTTGGCCCGCATCAAGACCCTCTTGCGTCGCAGTGATTTATCTTCAATTACACCCGCTGAACAGGAGAGCTTTATTTATAGTATGGACACTCTCCAGTTAAACGATTACACCAAAACGGTGACACGCGATGGGGATATTATCTCACTGACCACCACTGAATATAAACTCCTTTTGCACTTCATTCAAAACAAAGAAAAAGTACTTTCAAGGGGAGAAATACTCGATGCTGTTTGGGGTGTCAACTTCGATATGGGAACTAATGTGGTGGATGTTTACGTTAATTATTTAAGAAAGAAAATAGATGCTCACGCCGATCAAAAACTGATTCATACCGTGATTGGAATGGGTTATGTCATGAAAGAAAATTAAAAGATGAACACTCAAACCAAAACCGCTTTACTTTTTATGTTGCCTTTTGTGGCCATACTCACGCTCTTTAGTGGTGTGGTGTATTATGCAGTGAAAAATTATGCTCAAAATGATTTTTATCGCTTGCTCGAAATTAGAGCCATCACAGCGGCTAAAGCAGAATTGGATGAAAAATCATCTTCCAACTTAAGAGAACTCAAAGAACTTAGAGATAAGTTTTTTGAAAAACTACCTCAAGAGCAAGATTATTTCTTTCCTATACATAACAACCCCGACTTTAAAGATGAATCGGATTCCCTTCAACTACCTATTACTTTCTTTAAAAATGTGGTTACCTTGAAGCAAGCTAGTTATCAAAAAAGCAATATTTTTTACAAAGGTATTTTGTATGAAAGTACCCAAGGCCCTTATATCGTGGTTGCTTCTGCGGAAAATTATTATGAAGTACATCATTCTGCTTTTTTAAGACGCACCTTATTTGTATCCATCTTGGCGGCCTTGATTGTGTCTGGGATGATTTCCATGTATTTCTCTAAATATGTATTCATGCCTTTGCGTGATATCACCAAACAGGTGGAAAAGATTAGTTCTGAGAATCTGCATTTGCGTTTGGATGAAAACAATAAAAATAAAGAACTCAAAGCCTTGGCACATACCTTCAACCACATGCTGGACCGTATTGAAACGTCTTTTGAAACTCAAAATAACTTTATTAGTAATGCTTCCCATGAACTACGCACTCCTTTGACTGCTATTATAGGAGAGGCTGATGTTATTCTTTCTAAAATCAGAAAGCCCGAGGAATACATGGAGTCCATTCGCATTATATTGGACGAAGCCGAAAAACTCGACAGTAAAACCAAGGCTCTATTGTTTTTAGCACAAACTGGTTTTAATGGAAAGGTGCAAAAGTTTGAGAAAGTACGCATGGATCAGGTTTTAATGGATGTGAAAGACACCCTTGAAAAAATCAATCCCAAAAACAGAATCATGCTCGACATGAGTTTACTACCTGAAAATCCAATGCTTATTAAGGTAAACGGTAATGAACAATTGCTGCACTTGGCCTTTAGTAACATAATAAGTAATGCGTGTAAGTACTCCGACCATAAACCTGTGAAAGTAGCTTTAGGTTCTTCTGACAGTAAAGTGATAATCATTATAAAAGACCAAGGAATTGGTATTCCTGATGAAGAATTGAAATACATTTACGATCCGTTTTTTAGAGCTTCCAACACTAAAAATTATGAAGGATATGGTATTGGATTGCCTTTGACTAGAAACATCATCAGGATGCATCATGGAGAAATAATAGTCACCACTATAAAGGACACCGGAACCACAGTTCAGATCAATTTACCTGTATATTCTGTGGCAATTTAACAGCTTTTAACCTTTTCTAATCTCTTTTTAATTTGAGAGACTCTTTTTAATTGGATTTTAATTTCATCCTAAAGAGCCTCTAATCTCATGTCTGTAGATTTGTACCATAACAAAAAATCAAACTTGCCATGAGAAAGACAGTTTTAATTCCAACCGACTTTTCAATTGAATCATTAACCGTATTGAAAAACTTTTTACATCAAGCCGATGATCAATACACCTACGATATCATCTTATTGCATGGAACGTACTTAAGTGATTCCATTTCTGACTTATTATTCTTTTCTAAAGGAAAAATATTGAAAGAACTTACCAATGAAGCGTTTGAAGAAGCTTGCATGATTCTGAAAAACAAATTTACTACAAAAATCAATTCGTTGAGAAAAGATTTGTATACCGGTTATACCCAGTCTGCTTTTAACAGCTATGTGGATGCCAACCGAATTACAGTGGCCTGCATTCCTGCTAACTTCCAATGGAATTTGTCTAATAAAAAAAGCTTCGACCTTATGCCTTTCATAAACAAAAGCGATGTTAGAGTCGAAGAAATTGGATGGAAACCACTCCCTAATGTTCCTGAAAAAGGAAAATTAGCTGAGTTATTCTTCTCGATGCCCTCGCATTCTTAAGTAAGAATACCTATTTCACTATTCACTTTAATTCTTTCGGTCATGAAAATTTATGTTACCTATATATCTATATTCCTTTTATTGCTTTTAGGCTTTTTAATAGCCATTGACCATGCACCGAGCCCTGAACAAACCATTTTGGGCGAGTGGAAAGAACTCGCTTGGGAATATGAAAGAGTAGATAAAATGGATGACAGTCTCACCGAAAAAGTAATCTCTGATGATGTCAAAAAACAGATTGGACAACACTTGGTGATTCATGAAGCAGAGACTTGGGAATTTCTTCCAGGTGGAAGATTGAAACTCATTGCAGCAGATCAAGAAAGAATGGTTCGATGGAGAATCAAAGGTCGCGGACACATTCTTCAAATTAAATATGACAACGAAGCAATAGTGGAAAATTATAACCTTACAGAACTCGATGAAAACACTATGGTGCTCAACTTCGATTCTGATTTACAAGCCAGAGGTATTGCCAAATTAATCTTTCAAAGAAATTTATAAAATATATGCTACGCAAATTCAGTAACAGCCGAACCCTAGAAGACAACATCAGACTAGGAACACTTACCGCCTTCTCAGGAGGGATGGTCAACGTGGCTTCTTTGTTGATTTTCTTCTCCTTCTCGTCGAACGTGACGGGACACTATGCCATTTTGGCCTCTGAAGTAGCCAAAGGAAACCTTTATCAAGTTGCGATCGTCTTCTCATGGATCTTCTTGTTTTTCTTTGGAAGCTTCTTATCTAATTTTATCGTTATTCACCTCAATAAATATAATACCTATCTAGCACATGCTATTCCCATCATATTGGAAATAATATGTTTACTCGCGGTGGGTGTCTATGGACAGTTTTTCTACCAAGAAACGTTAGTTGAAACTGAATTTTTGCTTGGGTTTATGTTATTGGCCATGGGTCTCCAAAACGGGCTCACAGCAAGTATCTCCAATTTTGCTGTAAAAACCACCCACTTAACAGGAACAACCACCGATTTAGGTATTCTCTTTTCAATGTTTACCAAGAAAGAATACCGAACCAATCCTGAGCTAAAAGGAAAAGCTAAGTTATTGAGTGCTATTGCAGTATCTTACTTGGCAGGAGCTATCATCTCTGGTTTCGTATATTTCCAGGTTGGGTTTAAAGTGTTTTACATTGTAAGTCTCTTCCTATTGGTAGTAATCTCTTATGACTTTTATAAAATCCGACTTACTAGATTTTTGGTTCTCAAGAAAATTAGTAAAAACGAAAAGAAAGTCAATAAACAACCTAAGCATCAAGGCATTGAATTAGGAAACTTTCAACGTAAAGAACGCAAACAAGAACAACCAGCCTACGAACACAATTAAACCCTTAAGTGGGAACAATTGCTATGGAGAAGCCGCTTTTATCGATGATAGAGGCGGTTTTTGGTTATTGGATATAGCCCTGTAGGGGCGGCCTATGTCAGCGATGGGTGCAAACCCATCGGATTCCGTCAGGAATAATCGTATTCCGTCAGGAATTGGGTGCAAACCCATAGAATTCCATCAGGAATTAAACACCACCCACGAAATTTAACCGCCTTCCCAACAAACAAAAACATCCTTTCCTATCTTTGATACAAAAACACCATGAACCACCCCACCCTATTGATTCGTGTCCTCCTATTTATAGGCATTGTAAACGGCAGCGTTCTACAGGCCCAAACCACCCGTGAAGGCGTTTCCCTATCGGAAATCACCATCGCTCAATTGCAGGAACTCTATCGCAGTAACCGCACCAGCATTCCCTCGGTGACGGAAGCCTATTTACAACGCATCCGCGAAATTGACCACAGCGGTCCCGAATTGCGGTCGGTGTTGACCCTCAATCCGGAGGCGATACAAATCGCACAACAACTCGAAGCCGAACGCAAAGCCGGCAAACTACGCGGACCGCTCCACGGGGTGCCCGTTTTGCTCAAAGACAATATCGATACCCATGACCGCATGCCCACCACCGCCGGGTCGAGGGCTCTGGCCAATTCATTTCCATTGGAGGATAGTCCGGTGGCGGCACAATTACGGGCAGCTGGAGCGGTGATTCTCGGGAAAACCAACCTCAGTGAATGGGCCAACTTCCGGGGCGAACTCTCCAGTAGCGGCTGGAGCGGTTTGGGGGGACAAACCAAAAACCCTTACGAGCCCACCCGCAACCCGTGTGGGTCGAGTTCAGGGTCGGGAGTAGCAGTATCGGCCAATCTGGCTATGGCTGCGATTGGCACCGAAACAAATGGCTCCATTGTGTGTCCAGCTCACGCCAATGGCATCGTGGGACTCAAACCCACCGTGGGACTTATCAGTCGCACGGGTATTATTCCCATTTCGTTTACCCAGGATACCGCAGGCCCCATGACGCGTATCGTTGCCGATGCAGCTACCCTGCTTGGGGTGCTCACCGCTACCGACTCGCGTGATTCCAAAACTTTGGACAACAACCGGGTGGTGCATCCAGACTATACCGTGTTTTTAAAACCAAACGGATTGCAGGGCAAACGCATCGGTTATTTTACCGGACTGGCGGGTCGCAATTATAAAGTGGATGCCCTCTTTTTAGAAGCCAAAGCCCAGCTGGAAGCCATGGGGGCCACCCTGATTGAACTCAAAGAAGTTGTGCCAGGTCGTGCCAACGGTATTTCGTTTCAAATCATGTTGTATGAATACCGTGAAGGTTTAGCGGCCTATTTCAAAAGCCTTGGAGATAAATCCCCTTTAAAATCGATTGAAGAGCTCATCGTCTTTAACGAAAAGGACCCTGTTGAGTTGCAGCACTTCAACCAGGAATACCTCGAAATGGCCCTAACCACCACCGACAAGGAAGCCTATGAAAACAACCTCAAACAGCTCATGGAACTTACCCGGCAGGAAGGGATTGACAAGGTCATGAACACCCACCGGCTCGATGCCATCATCGCCCCCACGGGGAGTCCGGCGTGGAAAACGGATTGGGTCAATGGCGACCATTACCAAATCGGGAGTTCCGGACCGGCGGCTATGGCGGGCTATCCGAACCTAACCGTACCGATGGGCTTTGTCGATGGTCTCCCCGTGGGGATTTCGTTTTATGGTCGGGCGTGGAGTGAAGGATTGTTGCTGGAGATAGGGTATGGATTTGAACAAGCGACGAAGGTGAGGAAGCCCCCAGTCTCAGCCCCCTAGCCCCAAAAGGGGGAACCGTGGTGCGTGAATATTGGGGTGGACAGTTTTCAAACAATATCCAAATCTTACATCTCGGCAAAAAATGACTAATTCCGTCCCACGACAAATCGTTTGACAAATGTACTTTCTCCGACTGGAGTTATTTCCATAAAATAAACCCCTTGTGGTAAGGACGATACCAAAATCTGATTTGTATTTCCGGTAGAGATGACTTGACCGGTGAGTGCCAAAATGCGGTAGCGAAATGCCGAAGGTTGAGGCGGAAGCACTTCTATGACATCATGGGCGGGGTTAGGTACCAAATGCCAGGAAGCCATTGAAAGATTAGAGACGTTTAAAGGTTGTTGTCGATACCAAGGAGTTACCGGAGATGTGGAAAAAAACTGTAACAAAATGGCTGCTATTTTTGCCCTTCCTGCCGGTGAGGGGTGTACGCCGTCATCCATAACGTCTTGCAGACAAAGCCATTGAAACCCATCATTTCGCGGTTGTGCTCCATTGGCCCAAAGATGACCCGACCATGCCAACCAGGCGGTGGGTGTCTGAGGATTTCCAAAATGCAAAGCCGGGTCTCCATTGAGTTGTCGCTCCATCAGCTTACGAAAAGCCCAGTTGGTATAATAGGCATAGGGTTCCGGATTGCCTAGTCCGGGGTTGGAATAACCTCCATAATCGCGGCCGGAACAAAAAATCTGTCTCAGATTGGGATAGCGTTGTTTAAAATACTGAAATGCCTGAAGGAACTTTTGTTCCATAATGGCAATGTGATTGATTCCTTCGTTTGGGGGTATGCCGGAAATGTGTTTGGCTTGTTCAAACCAAATGACTTGCACCTGGGCATTTGTGAGTTGGGCGGCAGCCATTTTTTGATCTACTGAGGTCCAGTAACTATCGTTTGGGTCCAATAGGTTATCGATGTCCTTTCCTCCTGTGGCACCGTTAACCATTGTTACACGGGGGTTGAATTGAGGAAAGGCGATAGATTGTTCGCGGAATGTCGAAAAAAACATATTGGCATTTGACATCCCCATGGAAATAAAACCAATTTTTCCGTTGGCATCCAAACCGCCGGAGGCATTTCTCGGGAGGATGGTAGATGCGATTTGAATGCCAACTGATTGATGAGCCTGAGGAATTTCGTTGGAGCCATTGCCATATAACCCCCCTGTCCAGCCGTTGAAGGTATTTAAACCCAAATCGGTAATGGGTACAAAGGCAGTGGGCGGGTTTTGGCATTGCTGTGCCAGACTTATACCCGCAAAACACAACACTACAATAGTCAATAAAACTCTCATCTCAAAGGGTTTATACAAATGTACTAAAAAGTAGTTTACTGAGTATCTCACTTGTTTTCTACAATAGTAGTAGATTGGATTTACACCCCTCTGATGATTTGGTGGTTTAAAGAGTATAAGAAGAAAATGGAACAGGCCCCCTAACCCCAAGAGAGAAATGCTGTGTGTGAATCCTTTCATTTGCAACTATTGACCACCATGACCCTAGCGGGGTCAAACGTTTTTAGAAAATGGATTCCGGTTTAACAACGACCCCAGCGGGGTCGTATGTTACAACAACGGGGTTGTTTTGGTCTAAGTTTTATATGATTTTAAAGGGTTGCGGGTTGTTTCTAATGCATTATTTAAAATTTTATTTGTGTTCGACCCCGCTGGGGTCGTTTTACATGATTGCAACCGTTTTTCTATAAACATATGCCCCTGCTGGGGTCGATAAAATCAGGTGGGATATTGTTCAAAAACATGACATCACAATTGATTTCATCCTTTCAATTGCAACTATTGACCACCATGACCCCCCGCACCCGCCAGATTTCTTCTAGTTAGCACTGCACTTAAAACCTACCTCCATTAGGAATAGGGCACACCCCCTACCCAAACCCAAAATTTTTAAACTACATCATAAACCCAACCTCGTTATCCCAAAATCCGGGAATCTAAATGAGATATTTTTTAAAAAAAAATAAGTTTTAATGGGTTCTTCTATAAAAGAAAGGAATTAAAAAGTGTGTATTTGGAGAGTTAACTAATTAAAAATAAGAACGTAAGAAAAAATATATTAATAAATGTGAATGGAAAGTTAAGTTTTTTATATTTGGAAAAATTTAAAACAAAACAAAAACCCTCACTGTTATTGAGAAGTTTACAAAAATCAGAGTAAAATACAATTAGAATTTTAACATAAAACCATTTTAAACCTAAAGTACTATTTTATCATGAAACACTTTTTTTTACTTAATTTATTATTAATTAGTTTTTTAACTTATTCTCAGGAACGACCTGGGCTTTATTTATTAACGGGTTTAGTAAATTCTAATTTGAATTCCTCTGCTGTTGAAGCCAAAAACAGCGATATTGGTTATATAGCTGGTGTTGGTTGGATTCTTGGTTATAGTGAAAGATTAAGTTGGCAGGTTGAGATTGGATATTATGACGCTCCTGTTTCTTTAAAAGCAAATGATGATCAGTTTTATAAATATAATTTTGGAAATGTTCAATCAGGAGCATATCTAACTTATAACGTTATAATGCCCGATGAAAATAAATTTTATTTTGGACCGCAATTAGGTTTAAATTTTAATTTTGGAAAGTTTTCATCACAAGATTCAAATTATTCCGGTAGCAAGCTGTTTTTGCCGAGTGGTGTCGATGAAATGTCTTTACATGACAACGTCTCTGTTTTACACACGAACTTGGTATTAGGTCTCAATGCAACCTATAATAGATTTAAGTTAAACCTAAGATATGCTATTGGGTTCAATAATGTTTTTAAAGAAGTTACGACAAGAAATAATAATAATGAATTTGGTTCACCAAGTGGTAATACCATCGACAGAGGCACTTTAAATACGATTTCCTTAATTGTAAGCTATAAACTTTCTAGATTTTAAATGATGAAAAAAATATTTTTTATTACTGCATTACTTAATCTCATTTATATTAACGCTCAAGAAGTAATCTTTGAATCTGAGTTATCTTATAAAACTAAAAGTATTAAGCACAGGATGGACGATAATTACAATTTACTGCTTTTTTTCCAGGAAAAAAGCTTAAGTGATGTTCCTATCTATAAAAAAATATTGTTTTATGAAGATAAGAAATTCATCGACTTAAATAATGAGAACGAGTTTTCTGAAGTAAATTTTACTGTAAATAAAGATTTATTTTTCCTGGGTAGAATTAAGGGGGGCTTGTTTGTAAGTACAGATAGTTTTATTTTAAAAAGAAAAAATGAAAACTTAAGCGAAAAAATTGAAATTGATTTAAAATACAGTGATTATTTCGGGGGAATCAATAATGACAATAATAAAAATATGATTTATGGTGATCTTATTTGCAATGTTGTCGCTAGGAAATCTCCACATTACTCATACGATAATCGAATTGAAAAGGACGATTTATCACTTTTAAAGTATAACATTGAAACCAAGAAAAAGGAAATTATTGACATAGTTAAACCAACTATTGAGAGATTAAAAAATGATACCCTGATAAAGACAAAAGTTATTGGATATTACTATGAGAAAAACAATGAAGATTCCTTCCATATAATAACAAAAGCTGTTTCTAAAATATCACCTTATGCTAAAATCTATAGAACAATATATGATTTGAACGGTAAACAAATTGATGAAAAAGTATACAATATTAGTCCTCTCAATGGAACTTTTCATTATTGCACAATTAAAGAAACAGCATTAAATAAAAGAAACGCTAAAATAGATAGTGGTTCTATTCAACCAACTTATGATTTAGATATTAATAGCCACTTTATTGATAACAATGGAAATTTTTATATTTTTGGAATAACAAATCATCCTAAAAAAGGACCATTGGGTTTTTATGTTTATAAGTTTGATGATAAAGGCAGCCTTGATTGGAAAAAGTTTTATCCAATAAATGATCCTACTGTTTTTAATAAGGATTACAAATCGTGGACAGGGATTTCTATACTTTCATTCGATTATTCAGATACAGAATTAGTCATTAACGTCAAAGCGGCTAAAGATTATACCGACAACACACATCATACTTTTAAAATTTCACGAAGCACTGGTAACGTTGAAAAATACATTTCTTTACCAACACATAGAAAAACCCAATTTACAAGCTATGCGGAAGGAAATTTTGAATTAGGTGATAAAAAGTATTGTACTGAAACTTTTTTAGTAGCAAAATTATTGAATCCAAAAATTGATAATTATATTAAATCTTTAAATTCAAAAGATAAATTAAATTTTAAAGCTGAAATTACTCCTCATGGTATTTATGTTATTGAAACTGACACAAAAAAATATTACAAAGTGTTATTTTTCAGTTAATTGCAGCAAATAAAGTTAACAACTTAGCGGTTATTGTAATATACCTCTTTAAAAAACTATTCCAAAGTACGGAATCGAATAACAAAAAAAGCAACCTCGTTAAATGTATTTTTAGCGAGGTTTTTATATGTATTAAATTGAATTTGAAAAAAAACCGTAAAAGAGCAGTTTAAGCTTTATTGGATTTACTCTGTTTTTGGAAATGGGATTATAAAGAAAACTTCAATATATTATTTTAGGATATTGAATAAATATCAAATCAGACATAACAACCAACCGGTGTTATCACAACGCTCCTGCCCACCCGAGCATTCGGGGGCATCTGTTGGGCATTTCAACCCTTAACCCAAAAATCAAAATCAGGAAACCGTGGTATGTGAATGGTGTTGTTGAAATTATTCAATTTACGTTTTATATAACATGCGACCCCGCCGGGGTCGTTTTACATGATTGCAACCGTTTTTCTATAAACATACGACCCCGCTGGGGTCGATAACATCAGGTGGGATGTTTTTTAATGATTTTTACAACTGGGTGTGTACTGAGTGCTTCCAACACGTGCTGTTCTTTGTTTTAAAAGATTGTGGAATGGCGTTGTGGAACTCAAGGCGGAGATTCCTTCCACCACAGCGGACAGGCCTCCGTCGGAATGGCAGGCTATGCGTGTACTGAGTGCTCCCAAAACGTGCTGTTCTTTGTTTTGATAGATTGTGGAATGACGTTGTGGAATGTTTTGCGGAGATTCCTCCTATCGTCGGAATGACAGGCTGTGCGTGTACTGAGTGCTCCCAAAACGTGCTGTTCTTTGTTTTGATAGATTGTGGAATGACGTTGTGGAATGTTTTGCGGAGATTCCTCCTATCGTCGGAATGACAGGCTGTGCGTGTACTGAGTGCTCCCAAAACGTGCTGTTCTTTGTTTTGATAGATTGTGGAATGACTTTGTGGAATGTTTTGC
>JBKBOP010000028.1:0-20865 GCA_046293575.1 Flavobacterium sp.
TAGATAACATCGCCCAACGCGAACACGAACTTGTGGAGTACATTTTCACCCGATTGGAAAACATTCCCAATCTCAACCTTTTGGCTGGACAACACCGCCATCGATTGGGGGTAATCTCTTTTTATATCGATGATTTGCATTACAATTTAGGAGTAAAAATCCTTAATGACCGTTTTGGTATTCAAACCCGGGGTGGCTGTAGTTGTGCGGGTACCTATGGTCATTATCTTCTCCATGTAGACCAAGAAACTTCTCGGGATTTAATTTGCAGTATTACCTCAGGTGATTTGATTCGCAAACCCGGTTGGATTCGAATGTCCATTCATCCCACCACCACTGATGAAGAAATTCGTTTTGTTTGTGAAGCTATTGTTGCCCTAGCTGAAAATCACTTAGAATGGTCTAAAGAATATCAATATGATGGCAAAACAAATAATTTTCGCCATGTGAATGAACCAACGGAAATTGCTGAGAAGGTGAAGGGGTGGTTTGAGTAGGGAGTAGGTGGTAGGGAGTAGGTAGTAGGTTGTCCTTACTCCCCACTAGTGACTCCCAACTTCGCACTAGCGACTAACTCCTTGAGTGTTTCCACCGTTTATGCGTCCACAAATAAAACTCAGGGGCTTCTAGGATTTGTTTTTCGACTCTTTTTGAGAATTCGTCTGTCAGCTGATAATCCGGAATAGATTTAATGTCTTCGGTAAGTACTTCAAAGGTACCCTGATAGTAGCCACGTTTTACTTTTTTCACTTTTAGGAAAATGACATTCATATCAAATCGTTTGGCAAGCATTTCAGCACCGGTATGCATAGGCACTTCCACGCCCATAAAGGAACCCCAATGGTAGGCTTTGTTTCCTTTTGGTGATTGATCAGAGGCGAAGCCATATACTCCCAGATTTTTATTCCTGTAATTTTTTTCAATGATGGGAATGGTTTCTTTGGTGGTGATGAGGTTTGCTTTGAATTTGGAACGAATTCTTTTTACTAAAGTATCAAAATGAGGGTTTGCAATTTTTTTATAAATGGCATAACCGTCAAACGTAATTTGATGATTCATGGAAATCACCCATTCATAACTTGCATAATGGGCAATCATAAAGGCGATGCTCTTTCCTTTTTTTTCTAAATCCTGATAGACTTCTAGGTTGCTATAGGTAAAGCGTTCATCAATTTCTTTTCTACTGATGGATAGCGTTTTGATCATCTCTAAAAACATATCACAGAGATGGCTATAGAATTTCTTTTCGATTTCTTTTCGTTCAGAATCACTCAAATGGGGAAGTGCTAGTTTAAGATTGTTCCTCACCACTCGTCTTCGATAGCCCAAAATGCGATACACTATAAAACATACCCCATCTGAAAACGCATAGAGCATGGGAAAGGGGAGTAGCGAAATTAATTTCAGTAAGGGATAAACTAATAGGTAAACCAATAAATGCATCGAATAGTTTTTTGACAAATATAATAGGATTTTAGGGTTTAGTATTGAATTTATCAACTGGGTTCCCCTTGTAATTTGTATTTTTACCCTAAAATTATTTTCATGAACGGACTACTTATTGCGGTTATCCTCGCGAATGTATTGGTGAGTTATAAAGCGTTTAACGATGTGTTGTTTTTTCGCAAATATGAATTTCATATTGGAAGTATCCGTGCTGGAGAACAATTCAGGTTTTTTAGTTCAGCGTTTCTGCATGTGGACGTCACCCATTTGTTGTTCAACATGATTACCCTATTTTTCTTTGCACCCGTGGTGTTGAATAATCTAGGAAACTTTCAGTTTTTGATGGTGTATGTGTGTAGCCTATTAGCAGGAAATTTACTCACGTATGTTTTCCATCAAAACGAATATCAGTATCGTGCGGTGGGTGCCTCAGGTGCAGTAACTGGAGTGTTATATGCAGCTATTCTTTTACGTCCGGATATGGATTTGTATTTTTTCTTTATACCGATACCAATTAAGGCATATATCTTTGGAATTGCCTATTTGTTGTATTCCATTTATGGTATGAAGGCCAGAAGAGACAACATTGGTCACACTGCTCACTTTGGTGGAGCTATTGGTGGGTATGTGTTGACCTTGCTTTATAAACCTGCCTTGTTGATTGATAACACTCAAATGGTTGTATTGTTAGCTTTACCCATTGTTATTTTATTTGTGATGGCCAAGATGGGTAAACTCTAATTTCTTTATGGCACAACAATTGTAATTCACCTCCTAACTTATAAAAAATCAAATATGAAACATTTATTTATGGCTGTCTTTTGTATGGCTACAATGATGGCACAGGCTCAAGAAGTCCCCCAACCTTTTATCTCTGTGAATGGTGAAGGCACCATAAAAGTGATGCCAGACCGTGTCCTCATTCATACCGGCATTGAAAATACGGGCAAAGATGCCAAGGAAGTTAAAACCTTAAACGATGTAGCGATGGATAAGGTTCTTAAGTTTCTTAAGGCCATTGGAATTCCTCAACAAGATTATCAAACCACTCAAGTGAGACTGCATCGAAGTTATGACTCAGAAAAAAAGAAAAACGTTTTTAGAGCGACACAGTCCTTAAAAATTATTTTGAAAGATGTTTCTAAATATGATGAACTAATGATTGGATTAATGGATCAAGGAATCAATACCATTCAAGGTGTTGAGTTTACCAGTTCTCAAATGGAACTGCATCAAGCCGAAGCTCGCAAGCAAGCCATAATACATGCCAAGAAAAAAGCCGAAGATTATGTATCAGTATTGGGTCAAAAGGTGGGTAAGGCGTTGCAAATTGAAGAACAAAACTCGGGTATGTTTCCGCCGATGTATCGTAATGCAATGATGATAGAGTCTGATACATCCATATCCAGAGAAACCCTTGCTATTGGTGAAATGGAGATAAAAGCACAGGTACAGGTGAGGTTTTTATTGGAGTAGTACATTCTACGTTTGATATAAATAAAAAAGGCTGCCAATTACGACAGCCTTTTTTTTGATTGTTTTTGGAAATTTATTTTTTTACCAATCTTGTAGTAGATTCTACACCATTCACAGTAGCTTTCACTACATATACTCCCACTTGAAGTCCAGAGATATCAATGTTGGCTTGTTGGTTATTTGGCGTTACATTGATTACCGCTTGGCCTAACATGTTATACAATACCACTCTTTCTAACATGTCTTCAGCATCAATGGTGAAGTTGGTAGTTGCAGGGTTTGGAAACATTTTGATGTTAGATTTTTCAAAGCTAGAAACACTCATTACGGTGTTTTTGTGTAAATATAGGTTGTCGTAAAATACTGTTCCTAAATCTGAGGTAATAACGAATTGTACAAAATCTGTAACATTAGGACATGCATTACCAGGAGGGGTATTTATACAATTAAAACTAGTCAATGGGATGTCTATTGAAATCCAAGCTCCTTCTGAACCACTTGGCAATATGTTGGCATTTGTGGCAGTGTATTCGAAAGCATTGGTTTCTTGTGTAGTATTATTATGATTAGAGAATTTAAAACTAAAAACTCTATCTTGTGTAGGAGTGGCAGTCCAAATATCAATATGAAAGCGAGTAAATCCAGTAGCATCAAATCTTCCAGCTTGAAAATCTATACCTTCACATCCTAAACCGGTTATTCTATTTGTATTGTTACCTTCAATTTGTACTAAAGTTGTTGTTGCAGGACACCATGAAGTATTGTAACTGTTATTATCACCTGAATAACCCATAACTGTTACAGGATCATATACATCACTAAATAACGATCTAACATCAGCCGCTGGTCTATTTGGAGGAGTTGGAGCCGCTGTTGTTGGAGCAGAAGCTACAGGAGCTGTTCCAAGTGGTCCTCTAATATTATCCACATAAAAAGTTCTTTCTGGAGTTGGTACCGTTGGATTAAAGAATGTTGTAGCACCTGGAGCCCAATAGGTGTGTATTACAAAACCACTATAAAGACCAGTTGCTGGTGCACCCTGACCATCTAATGAAGTATTGAAGGTAAATGAAATTGTTTGCCAATTACCTCCGCCTGGATGCGTAGCAGAAGCTGCAACGACAGCAGGTCCAGAAGTACCTCCAGTAACTTTAACTAAAAATGTAATAGGTGTATCCGATAAAACATCCATAGTCATTTCTTGAGTGGACGTTAAATTTACACTAGAAGTCAATGTTAGGTTTATTCCTTGCCATGGCTCGCCAGAAGGATTTCCAACAATTTTTAAAACTTGAGTAGTGTTTGAGCCAGTGCCGGCTTCAACTACAGGGGCCGGACCACCACCAAAAGGACCTCCATTCACACCGCCACTTTCTCCAGCTTCAAAACCTAGTAAAAGATCTTGCGAATATCCCAGTGAAAATGACAAAAGGACTAAAATTAATGTAATTTTTTTCATAATTGATAATTTTTTTAGTTGTTAATTATTAATTCCAAATTTACGAATCTTTCAACCGTTTAAACCAAAAGTGTGTATATATACTAACTATACATTTTACAAATTTATGAAATTTTTTAATCTTTAGTTTAAAATACTGAAAAACATGTGTATAGTTATAGTTGATAGTTGTGTTGGAAAACTTCTTGTATAGTGAATGTATAGTTTATTTATTCAAATGAATAGATAAATCTGCATTTAATATACTTTTTATCTTACATTAATTGGTGTTTTAGGTTGTTAAATCATATTGAATGTGTTTTGTCTATGTGTATTCAGTTGAACTAATCTTCCGACTAATAATTTTCCTTGGCCCTAAAAGATGATTTATAACAACCCCGCTCTCTTCAGCAAAGCTTCTACTTTCGGTTCCTGACCTCTGAACTTTTTATACAATTCCATGGGTAATTCGGTTCCGCCTTTCGAAAGAATGTTGTCTTTAAATTTTGAGGCTACTTCTTGATTAAAAATACCTTTTTCTTGAAAGTAGGCAAACGCATCGGCATCCAACACTTCTGCCCACTTATAACTGTAATAACCTGAAGAATAACCTCCTTGAAAAATATGTGAAAACGACGTGCTCATGCAATTTTCTTCCACATCTGGATATAATGAAGTTCCTTCAAAAGCTGCTTTTTCAAATTCTTTTACATCGGCAATGTTTTGTGCCTTGGCGTGATACGCCATATCCAATAGTCCAAAACTCAACTGACGCATCGTGGCCATTCCTTCCAAGAAACTGGCACTTTCCTTAATTTTTTCCACATACTGTTGCGGAATCACTTCACCAGTTTCATAATGTTTCGCAAACAAAGCCAATGCTTCGGGTTCATAGCACCAGTTTTCCATTACTTGACTTGGCAATTCCACAAAATCCCAATACACCGATGTTCCAGATAAACTCGGATAGGTCGTGTTCGCCAACATACCATGCAACGCGTGACCGAATTCGTGAAATAATGTCGTCACTTCGTTAAAGGTGAGGAGGGAGGGTTTGGTCTCTGACGGTGGGGTAAAATTGCAAACAATCGAAACGTGAGGTCTTTCGTTTACGTTGTTTTTAATGTATTGTGGTTTAAAAGAGGTCATCCACGCACCATTTCGCTTTCCTTTTCTTGGAAAAAAATCGGCGTAAAAAACAGCCACCAATTCGTTTTGGTAGTCGTGGACTTCAAAAGTTTGTACCTCGTTATGATAGGTATCTATATCAAAAACTTCTTTAAACTTGATTCCGAATAATTTCTCGGCAATGGTGAAAGCACCGTTCAACACATTTTCTAGTTTAAAATACGGTTTCAACAACTCATCATCTAAACTAAATAATTTTTGCTTTAATTTTTCTGAATAAAAGGAGCCGTCCCATTTTTCTAATTGCTCAATGCCGTCCAACTCTTTCGCGAAAGCAGTCAATTCAGCAAATTCTTTTTGAGCAGCAGGTTTGGCTTTTTCCAACAAATCATTCAAAAACGATTGTACTTTTTCAGGATGTTGGGCCATGCGTTCTTCCAAAACAAAATGGGAGTGTGATTCATAACCCAACAGTTTTGCTCTTTTGTGTCGTAATTCAACAATGCGTTTGACATTCTCTTTATTATCAAATGCATTATCTTGAAATGCTTTTTTTCCGGCTGCAATGGCCATTTCTTTTCGCAATTCACGATTTTCAACATAGGTAACAAACGGCAAATAACTTGGAAAATCTAAGGTAAAAATCCAGCCATCCAACCCTTTCGATTTGGCTAAACTCGCGGCCATTTCTTTTGTTCCCTCAGGCAAACCTTTTACATCTGCTTCGTTGGTAATGTGCAATTGATAGTTGTTTGTTTCTGCCAATACATTTTCGCCATAGGTTAATTGTAATTTGGCTAATTCTATATCAATATCCCGTAACTTCAATTTATCTTCTTCCGAAAGTAACGCACCATTTCGCGAAAATCCTTTGAACTTTTTATCTAATAAAGTTGATTGTTCCGTCGTTAGTGTCAATCTATCTTTTTGATCATAAACGGCTTTTACACGTTTAAATAACTCTTCATTTAGTGAAATATCATTGCTAAAAGTGGTTAATAAAGGCGAAACATCTTGTGCTATTTTTTGCATTGCATCACAGGTTTCCGCCGAATTCAAGTTGAAAAAGATGGATGATAATCTATCTAAAGCTTCACCTGAAAAATCTAAGGCTTCAATTGTATTTTCAAAAGTGGGAGGTTCAACGTTGTTAATAATGGTATCAATTTCAGCTCTTGCTTGATTGATTGTTTCCTCAAATGCCGTTTTATAGTGTTCTAATTGTAGTTGAGAAAAAAGGGCAGTGTTGTGTTTGCTATCAAACGGAAATTTAAATGCGGACATATAATTTGGCTTACTTTTAAAATGATTTGTAAAAATACAAAAATGCGAAGGAACATGTTGAACATGGCTTCGCATTCATGAAAAAAACAAATACTTATTTTTAAAGGTTTTTAAACCATTCTTTATACTTCTCCCCAAGTATAGGCACCACTTGTTCTTTTCCATTAATGGCATTCATTAATCCCATTATCCATAGATAAATAATGAAAAATAAACCAAAAAAGCTTATAATCCACCCCAGAATGGGAATGATTCCGATAATACTTAAAGCTAGTCCGGTAAGGGCAATTCCTAAACTTTGTTTAATGTGAAATAGTGCAAAAGCATGTTTTTTTTCGTTGTTCATTACAAAAGCAATGATGAGTCCAATGATGGTTAGATAGGCGATAAGAGCAATGTCTTTTCCTTCGGGTTGTTGTTGCATTTTTTAAGATTTAAAGTTTTTATTGCAATGTGTAAGGTTTGTATTTTTCATTTTTCACTTTCTCATTTCCTTCTGTTTTAAAACACTTATTTTAAATGTTTTGATAGGGTCTTAAGGAGAAGAAATAGGGGTTCTCTCCATAATCTAGTAGCATTATTTTAAAATACTTACTTTCGATATAAGTAATTAATTGATGATTGTGAAGCACATTTAGAAAGTTGAAATCTACTGGTGTTTTGGCATCACCTTCTAAAGCTGCAAAACCATATATTTGTCTGGCATTAATTGGAATTTGAGAAGTGATGAAGACGGTTTCATGCTCATTCGTTTTCTCATACAGTATTTTAAATCCTTTAGATTCAATAGTTTTCATTCCAATATGGCTTTGGTCAATAGTCATGCTCTTCTCAATAGGTTGAAGTGAATTCTGGTTTTGTATTTCACCATTTACAAATTCTATTTTTTGGTGGATGCTAGCAAAATCACCATCACCTTTTCTTCCATAAATCGTATATATGCCATTTGGATATGAGACTACGGCATCAATCATATCGTCATTGGGTTTATAAAGTATTTGGCTGTTTTCCTTATTCACATAAAACCAAAGTTCTCCCGACTCAGTGGGCGTTGTAAATTCATAAACCAACGCTTTTGTAAAAACTAAACTACTATCTTGTTGTGTAAAAATGAAGTCATTTTGTTCAACTTCAACATTATTTTGGTTATCCATTTGGTCACTTTTTAACTGACATGAGCAAAAGACTAAGTAACAAGATAGTAGTAAAACTTTCATGACTTATTTTACAAATAGGTAAATTACTGCCGGTTGAATTTTTCCTTTCACTCCCAAAGAATGAGCTTCAATGATGACTTCATAGGACCCTTTTGGTAAGGTAGAAATAGCGTCTGGAGTGTTTTTACCTGCTTTGGTTAATAAGGAAATAACATCAAAAGTTTCAATGGGCATCCACATGTCACCGGGAAAAAAGGGGATGGGTTGACGTTCCACTTGGCCCACCACATTACCGTTGTGTTTCACTGTTGTTTTAAAAGTAATTAAAGCTACCTCTTGTTTTTGGTCGTTTAATGGAATGTCTTTAGCTATAAATTGAAATAAGATGGGGTGTTTTTTATTTCTAAAATCAGCATAAAGGTCAACGGCTTTGTTGGTTGTTAATTCAATAGTTGCGGTTGATTTTTCATTGATAGTTAGACTACCTTCAATGGTTTGACCAAATGAAATTACAGCCATTAGTGTGCAAATTGTTGTGATTAATTGTTTCATGATGTTACGTTTTTAGTTTTTAATGATTTTTTTTGTAGTAATTATATTTGAATTTTGATCCTTTATTTTTATCAGATAAACCCCATTTGATAGATGACTTAGGTCATATTGGTTTTCATTCATTGGTTTGATATTTTGTTTTTGTCCTAAAGACGAATAGCATTCCACAGCTACTTCTGAAACAGTTACTATTGTAAAATAATTGGAGGTTGGGTTTGGGTAAATTTTTAAATAATGGTTTTCAAAAAGATCAAGATCAAGATTACTATCGCCGTTTAGTCTTATAATACGATTTCTATTTACAGTGTTAAAAGTTGTAAAATCACCTCCTACAAGTATTTTTCCATCATTTTGAACTGCAGCATCATAAACCGTTTGATTGAATCCTGATCCGATAGTAAATGTGGTATCTAATGTTCCATTAGCGTTCAAACGAACTAATCTATTTACAGAAGTTCCGTTGAAGCTTGTAAAATCTCCACAAACAATAATTTTTCCATCTGGTTGTAAAGCCATATTGTAAACTACCCAATCAAAACCAGACCCTATATTAAAAGAATCATCAAATGTTCCATCGCTATTGAGCCGTGCTATGCGGTTAGAAGTGGTATTATTAAAGGTAGTAAAAGCTCCACCTATTAATATTTTACCATCACTAAGCTCATGTGTTGACCACACTAAATTGTTAGTTGCTGTAAAATTACTAAATGAACTATCGTAGGTGCCATTTGCATTTAATCTTGCGATACCCTTATCAAAATTCTGGTTTAAAAATCTAAAAAAACCACCTACTATTATTTTTCCATTTGATAATAAGCTAGATGATGTTACAATGTTATTTGTATTAAAGTTAAAGTCATTCCCAAACGAGTTGTCTAATGTTCCATTATTATTTAATCTTAACACATTTCTTTTAGATTCACCGTTAAAATTATTAAAGGAGCCTCCAATGATGATTTTATCATTATTAGTTAATATATTGAAAACACCTCCGTTTATTCCCGTTCCAGTCAAGTTGAAAGTAGAATCTAATGAGCCATCTTCATTTAATCTTAAAATCCAACTTTTTGGAAGGCCATTAAAACTGGCAAAAGTGCCTCCAACAAGTATTTTATCATTTTCCTGTATTTTTATGAAATGAACTTCACCAGATTGAAAACCAGTGCCTATGTCAAAACTAGTATCAAGTGTTCCGTCTTCGTTAAGTCTGGCTAAGCATCGTCTAGATACACCATTATAAAATAGAAAACTGCCACCTACTACTATTTTTCCATCAGGCTGAACAGCTATACTTCTGACAATTCCATTAAAACCTGAACCAATATTAAAGTTATTATCAATAGTTCCCGACTGAGCATAAATCGCTAATGATGCAGATGTGAAAAGAAGTACTGAGAATAACCTGAAAACACTTCTAATTTTATTAATTTGTTTGTTTTTCATAATCTATAATTTTTCTTTAATAATTTTTTGAGCCAATGCGATGGCTTTAGATGTATTGGTAACTTCATCACCCACATCAACAAACAATTGAAACTGCATGTCTTTATAGAAGACGGATAGATTTTTGTCTTTGTTGTTCCAAACGGCATATTCCCCCACATTTTTTATTTCATCATAACTTACATCACTGCCCAATGAACTTCCTAAGTTGGTTGCCATTTTTGCTTGTTCTGGTGTTAGCTTACCTTCCTTTTGCAGTTCTGCTGTGCGTTCTTGCATTGCTTTTTCTGCATTTTTAAGTTCTTCTGCGGTTGGAGTGCGATAGCTATTTTTGAAATCTTCAAGAGTGGTTGTTTTCACCCATCTTAATTCAATACGATCGTCTGTAGGAAACATCATTTTTCCTGCATAGGGGATCTCCATTTCTTTTTCTCTGCCCATTTCCCATGAATAAGATAAGTCATGAGTATCCGGGTTTTCAAAAATTTGACGATACTCTTTTTTAGCAGCAACGGCAGTATATCCCAGAGCCTGAGCAGCCATTTCTTGGGTTAAGAGTTCGTCTAATTTTCCACTCCAGTTATTTTTTTTAGAACCAAGAGCCTCATTTATGGTAGCATTAACGTCTCCTTCCATACTTTCGTTTGCATTGTCTTTACAGGCTGTAAAGTTAAAAGCAACAAAAAGAAGCGTGATGTAGCATTTGTTTTTCATTAGATTAAATTTTTTGTTATTTAAAGATTTTTGACTTTTCAATTCCCAATGTTTGAATCATTGGGTTTATTAATTCTGCTTTTAGTTGTATGGGTTTCCAAGCATTGGGAGTTTCGGCTGACATGAAATCGCCCCCTTTGGCATCAACTTCAAAGGTTACCAATCGATTTTCCATTTTACGGATGATAATATGGCCTTCATAAGGAATTCCAAAACCCATAGAGGCTTCTGGTGAAGCTAGATCCATCGCAGACATAGTAGCTTGAGTGAAATCGTCATCTGTTAAGGGGTTATTGGTAAAAGGCACTTTTAAAGGAAGCTTAAAATCTACTGCCACTTTTTGAATGTTTACTAAAAGTGCTTTACCTTCCTCTCCATATATCTGAAAGTGTATTTCTAGAAAACCATTTGAAGATTTTATGACGGTGTTGGAAGAGAAATTTTCATTGGTCCTAAAAAAGGGTTTTCCATCAAACGTAAAATCAATTTTTGCACTACTGTTTTCTATAGAATAATTATCAGGAAGTTCAACATCTTCACCTGTTTGAGATTGAATCATTTGTTCTAAAACCTTGATGGAACTCGATTTTTTCTCATCAGATTTGCAAGAATAGCATAACATCATTGAAACTCCAATCACTACTATGAATATATTTTTTCTCATGGATGTGGCGTTTTTGAAATAGCAACTGTGAACGTTGCCAAGCCTGTTCCAAATACAGTACTTCCTTGAACACCGCAATCTATTAGTTGGTCTGAGTTGTTGGGTAGGTTTTTAAGTTCAATGACCTTTTTCTGTCGACCGTAATCAAGATCACTACCTACTGTTTTTTTAGACTTAGGATGTGCAATGATTTCTATTTCAAATTTGATATTTGGGTTATTTAGTTCGGCATTGCTAATGATGTATTCTCTAAAATTATCTGGTGAATTTGAGAATTGGTGCGATTTTGCTTTAATGACTCTACTGCTGTTGCGATCAAAGTTATAAACAACGTCATTTTTATTTCCAAAACTATTGACGATGACTCTACTATTTTGAGTAACCTTAAAGAGCTTGACTCCCCAAATTCCGTATACATCACCATTACTGCTTGACAATTGTTTAAACCAAACCTTCACTTTTGTTTGTTGGCTTGTAGCTGTATTGGTATTGTTTTGAGTGGTTGTAGCTGTATTTTGGGTTGTTGCCGTATTAGTTTGAGTTGTATTAGTAGTGGTAGTTCCAGTGGCTTTGTTGGTTTTTACGATTTTGGTGCCATTCCATGGGCTTGATTCATTCATCAGGGAAGTCCATCCCCATTTTCCACTAAATGAATTTCCATCCCCATTCAAGTTAAATTGAAAGTAACCTTTTTTGTTATTTTCTGTAAAAGTGCCTACCAGTATTTTACTATGCTTATTGAAGTTTGCATCAATGATACTTACCTTATTGCCATGAAAATATTTTCCATTGACTTTGTTTCCCGCTTGCTCTAGAATTAATTCTCCAAAATTGGTATTCCATTTTCCAGACCATAGGTTGTTAACTAAATCATTTGGTTTTGAAGTTGTGGTTCTGTTTCCAGTCCAAGCATGATCTGGATTTGAGGAATGTAGGTTATTTTGTGTTCCATATCCCCAATTTCCTGTAAATGGATTTATGGTTACAGGATTGCTTCCCAAACCACTCTTTATCCAAACAAATTTTCCACTTTGACTACCATTGTGAAAACTACCATGGAGTTCTCTTCCATTGTTTTGAGATGTACCTATGATGGTGCCATTCTGGCCATAATCGCCATATATTAAAGTTTCAAAACCGTTGTTATTGCTTCCTTGTTCTTGTACAAGTTTTACGGTACCATATTTGGTGGTGAATGTGCCTTCCCATTGGGCTTGTGCTGTTGCTACTATTAGTAGAATAATTGAGGTTACTATTGATTTCATTTTAGGAGTTTAT
The DNA here is from genome assembly GCA_046293575.1 of Flavobacterium sp. Classification (GTDB taxonomy): domain Bacteria; phylum Bacteroidota; class Bacteroidia; order Flavobacteriales; family Flavobacteriaceae; genus Flavobacterium. Next base: position 12,581 of record JBKBOP010000028.1, read on the forward strand.
GTTATTGATTAATAAATTCAACACGTCTATTTAATGCTTTTTCAGACGCATTACTGTTTTTGTTTAAAGGTTGTGTGAGTCCTTTACCATCTGTGGTTAATCGGTTGGTATCCATGCCAAACTCATTCACCAAAGCTCTTTTGACAGATGCTGCTCTTTTTTGAGAAAGTTCTAGATTGTGCTGTGCACTTCCGTCATTATCTGTATGCCCCACAATGAGTACATTACCATTAAGATTTTGAATGGATGCTGCAATTTCTTTTAAGACGTGGTAGGAAGTAGGTTTAATCACATCTGAATTCACATCAAAATGAATGTTTTGAGTAATGAATGTTTTTTTATCGTTGAATTCTTTAGTGGGTTGAGGGGAGCCTGTGGCAATGCGAATATTGCTGATATACAAACCACTAATCCAAGAATTGTTACCGAGCATAAAAGTGTAACTTTCATTTGCTGGAAAAGCATTGGGTAAATCGATGACTTTGTCTTGATTAATATAAAGTTGAACATGTGAGCCATTTCTTGAAATTGAAACATGATATACTTGATTGGTTTTTAAGTATTTTTCTTTTTCATCAATTAAAATTCTTTCGCCTCCGTTGATACCATTAGTAAAGCCATATTCTCTAAAAGCATATAAATATAAATGTTCATTGGCTGGATGAACATCAAGTATAAGCCTCGTATTTGTTTCAAAATAATAATTGTAGTCATTGATATTAAATCCCTTTTCTTTAACAAACATGGTGTTGAGACCGCCTTCATGTTCAGAATGTTCTTCATCAAAGTAAAAATCAAACTCAAGAGTAAATTGATTGGGAAGTGCTTTTAAGGTTTTTGGTGCAGTCATCCCTTTTCTAGGCATATAATACCAATTACCCGGTGCCACATTTGAAGTAGTTACCATTCCTTTGTGTTTTTCTTCCCATTCATCCCATGTGACTTTATTCCATTGACTCAAACCATTGGAAAAATCATCAAAAAACAAAACATTTTCACCAGGAGTAAATTCAAAATTTTTGTGAGAGGAAAAATCGGTATTACCTTCTTTATCTGTTTTTGTGATTATCGGGTCATAGGGACCTGAAGAGGAAGATGATGACGATGAATTGCTTTTTCCTTTTTTTGGCTTTTTTTCTTTTTTCTTAAAAATGTTGTTGATGCCTTCTTCCACTTTATTCATACTGTTGTCAACAGTCTGTTCCGTTTTGGTCTCAACTCTGTTTTGGGTTTGGTTTTTGGTTCTTTCTTTGATTCGTTCCCCTAAACCTTGTTGAGCAAATACAAAAGTTAGGTTACAAAGAAGAAGTACAATAATTAAAATTCTTTTTTTCATGATATAAAATAGTATTGGTTTCATAGGTTTGTGTCATTCTTAAAAAAAAGTAAACATCGATTTTAAAAAAATGTTTACCTTTTCAAAAAAAAAGCACTAATGAATGTAGACGCTTCTTTGATTGAAAAAATTAAACGTAATGAAGAGTCGGCTCTAAAGAAACTGTATGAGGGTAACAGAAAGCAATTTATTTCTTTTGCTAAACGATATACTTTAGACAAAGAAACCATTACAGATATTTATCAGGACGCTTTTATTGCTCTTTGTGAAAATGCCAAAAAGGGGAAAATGGATGATTTGCAAAGTTCTATTTCAACTTATTTATTTGGAATTGGAAAGTTTATGGTTTTTCAATACCTCAAAAAGAAGAAAAAAATGGTTATCGCGGAAGAGATTGAAGCCATTGATTTTGACTATGAAGCCTATGAAGAGGAAAATAATGAGCGTGCTGTTTTAGAGCTCAGAAAAGCGTTTGATGCTATGGGTGAACAGTGCAAAAGAGTCTTACAATTGTTTTATTATGAAGAAAGAAAGCTTGATGAAATAATGCATCTTTTGGATTATTCAAACAAAGATGTTTTGAAAAGTCAGAAATCAAGATGTATTAAAAAGTTAAAAGATTTAATAAAAATTGAAAGTTAAATGGATAAAGAAACCCTCATAGAACGCTATTTCGAAGGAACTTTAAATGATGAAGAACGGATTGAATTTAACAAGCTCATAGCCGAAGATGTTGATTTCAAAAAGGAGGTGGATTTTCAAAAAAATGTAAAAGTTTCCATTGCATTGCATGAACGAAGTCAATTAAAAGAAAAATTAGCGGGTTTTGAAGTAGAACTTAAAAATAAAAAACAATTTTTGACTCCCAGAAAATGGTTATCTGTTGCCGCTGTTTTTTTGGTATTTATTTCTGTGGGTTATCTGTTTCTTCATGATGGTTCAAAAGAAGTTGATTTGTATAATGAATATTACCAATTATACCCCAATATTGAAATGCCTGTCACAAGAGGAACAACCTCAGAAAGTCTTCAACAGCAAGCCTTTTTATTCTATGATTCCGAAAACTTCTCAGAAGCTGAATTACTATTTAATCAAATCTATCAGGAAAGTAGAGAAGAGTATGCTTTGTTGTATCGAGGCATTTGTTTTATGGAAATGAACAATTTTGAAGCTGCTGTTGATACATTTACAACTATTGATTTTAATACTTCAACAACGTATTCAGATAAAATTTCCTGGTATCTCGCTTTGTGTTATCTCAAATTAGGTCAAGAGGAAGCAGCTAAAACCTTGCTTACCAAAGTTAAAAATAGAGAGGGAGTGTTTACAAATCAAGCCTTGGATTTGTTGGAAAAATTAAAATAATTCTTTTTGTAAATCCAATATCCAAGTACAAACAAAAGAAGTATACCCATTAAAATTCCATAGGTATAATCAGTAGTATAAATGCTATCATTATTTCCATTTAATACAAATCCCGCCCAGAAAAAGGGATGATTTTTTAATGGATATTTATTCATAAAGTCTCTTTTTGCTTGGGATAGAGCAACATCTTTATTTTTTCCTTCTTTTAGATTCACATAAAAAAGTTCCATTAATTCAGAAGTTTCTTTATCTGGAACTTCCCAATAACTCACCACCGAACTTCTCACCCCAGAAAAGGTAAGTGCTCTTGATAAACTCATGATACCCTCACCATTTATAATAGTTCCAGTTCCTGTGTTACACGCACTTAAAACCACTAAATCAAGTGGTAGATTTAAGGTGTAAAAATCTTTAAAATACAAGGGTTCATCATTCGTAAAAAGCAAATTTGAATTTTCAAAGTTCTCATCATCAAGTTTGGCATGCATGGCAAGATGAAAGACTGAAAAATGATTTGAATTCTCAATAAAAAATGCTTTAGTAGCCTGATTATTTTTTGTTCCTTTGGTCAATGCAGCAATTTTTTCAATTTCGGTTTCTGAATGTTTGAGTGGTAAGGTTCCTAGATTTGATTTACTATAATCTGCTGACAAGCATAAGGTGTTTTGATTGGAACTTTTATAATTATACACTTTTCCGGCATACCAGAGGGGTAAAGAAAAATTATAGTAAATATTTTTATTTTGAACCAAAGCTTGATGGTCATCATTCAATAACGTTTCAAAGGGTAAGTAGTTGATAAAGTCTTGTGGAATAATACTTATATTATTGTGAGGCACATCTTTCCAAATGATTTTAAAAAGTTCATTAGATAGTTCACTATGATCTGAATTAGGTGTTTTAAGTTGACCTAAATAAGCTTTCACTTTTGTTTTTAGTGCATAAGCATCTTCAATCTTACTCGTTTGGGTGCTGTCTTTTGTTATTAATATTCTGAATACTTCATCATCAGCCACATAGAATTTTACAATACAATTATCTTCATTTAATAGATTTTGTATTTTATTTAGTTCAAAATCTTCATTGATGGAATAGAAGGATTTTAACTCTTTCTTGATTTTGTCTTCAAACTGAAACAACTCTTTTTCAATAAACTTAAGTTTTTGTGCCTTAGTGATGTCATCTGTAAAAAACAGGTCATTTTCTAAAGTGTTTTTCTGTTGGTTTAGTGCTACTTTTTTATCAAACAATGATTTTATTTTTGGATTGTTGACAATAATTTGCTCTTGAAACTGCAAAAAAAGCTGTTTTGAAGCAAGTTTCTCAACCATTTCAAGTAATTCTTTTTGATTGCTTTTTGCTTTTATGTCGTCTTTGAGTGCAATAATATTCAATAATGAGTTATTAAGTTTATCAACATAATTCAATAAATAATAATCATAACCTGAATTTTCATAGGCTTGAAAAAACATTTTGCAACCCACTAAAGCCAAAGATTCTGCTTTTTGAAGTGTTTTTAAATCTCTTGTATTCACATAAGCTTGTTTATAGCATTGTGATCCCGATGCAAAATTATTGATGAAATGTGACAAGTTTATTTTCGAATAGTCCTCTTTATGTAAGTTTTCAACTTTAATTTCTTTTTTCAATAAATAGGTTGAAAATTGGGTGTAAAGAGAATCCAATTGTTGAGTTACTTCTTCATGTTTTTCAAGATAAGACAAGTTGATGATTTTCATCATCTTTAGGGAATAATAATTAACGTCTTCTTTGCTTTCAGGATATTTTGCATCAATGATGTCAAGGTATGTATTGCTTTCTTCAAATCTATTCAGATTGGCATTCGAACGAGCCAATTTTGATAAAGCTAACATAGTAAACCTGGGCAATTCGGCATATTCGTTTGCCATGGCGAAATATTCTTTGGATAATTTTAAAGATTTTTCATATTCACCATAGTCAAAATCATAATTATCAATAAAAACTCCAAAGACAGAGAGTAAGGCAGCCATTTTACTTTTGGTATCCACTTTGGGTTGCCATTGTTTAAGTTCTTGGATTTTTTTGTAAGCATTTGCAGTATCATTGATGGATGCGAGTGTTTTAATTTCAAATCTTCTATATAGTATTTCTTTGAAGTCTTCATCAATGGTATTCGCAAATTGTATGGTATCAAAATGGGTTGTTTTTACTTTTTTAAATGTTTCAAAATAACTGGGCAATTCGTTTAGATTTTGAATGTCATTTAAAAGGTTATTATACAACGTTAAAAAATCTTCTGGACGAATTTGATCTGTATATTTTTCAGCAATTTTCAAAGCTTTAAGAGAATGACTAAAACTTAAATCAGCATTGAAAACATAATAATTCAAATCAGCCAATTCCATGTGAACGGTCAAATAATTTTGCGGTTTATTTTTTAATTCATCTAGATAGTCCTCTAACGTTTTCTCTAAAACAATAATGGCTTGATGATACAATCCATTTTTTTTTAAGCTATTACTTAAAGTGATAAGGGAATTGCATTGAGTGTCTTTTGTCAATGTAACCCAAGCATCATCATGAATTAGTCCACCCAAAAAATTGATGATAAAGTCACTATCATATTTTCCGGTGCTAATATCATTGTCGAGAAACTTTTCTAAACTTAAGGTGTCATTTGCAATGTCAACCCATTTTTTTTTGAAAAAATCTTTATCAAATTGAAATTCAATTTTTTTTTGTTCGGATTCAATGATAGTTGCGATTTTTGATTCAGATTTTTTACAACCAACAATAAGTAGTGCCAACCCTAAGTAAAAATAGAATACTTTCATATGATTTTTTATAAATTTAAAATCAACAAAACCTTATGCTAATTGAAGTAAAACATTTAAACACAAACAAAAATACATTTTAAACTACAATTTATTTATTGAAATATATTTTATAGAAGTAGTTTTAAAGGCTAATTTCCAAAACTATTTTTGCATTTTAATACAGTTTATATTTTGAAAATTGGATGGAGTTGTTTTTTTTTGGAATACCTTAAATACATATTTTCAATTTATTATTTAGCCAAAAGTACGGATTTCGATACGTTTTATCAATTGAAGATTCAAGCATTATTCAAGACTAATTAGTTTATGCCAATAAATTTCACTATCTTTTCAATTAATTGAATTTAAGATATGAAATATAACGTCACGATTAATAGCATTTTGAATGTAAATGAAATTCCAGAATATTGGAGTGATCAAGATTATTTAAAATTACTGGAATTATTTAATTTTCCAAACCCTGAAACCATTGCCAAAGAAAATCTTTTGGAATATTTGAAAATGGCCATCACCGATGAAGAACCTACTGATGCAGCGGCCATATTATTGACTTATAAATTAAGTGAAGACTTAAATGAAGGTCAGATTTCACAAATTTCGAATGACATGCTTTTGGATAAAGTATGTGAGGAATATCCTGAGATTGATTTGCATGCTCCGTTGTTCCACATCAACCAATTATTGTATCTTGCTTATAACGGAAAGTTTCCAAATGCATCAGCAACTATTTTGAAATGTGAAATTATTGCCGAGGATACGGAAGATAAGAGCGAACTTGGGAACGAACAAATCCTTAAAATTTTAGCTCAAGGTTTAGGCGACAGTGCGTTGTTAAAACGTTTATTTCCTGATCAGCTTGCAGGAGACAAACCATTTCCGGAAGCCAATGATATTGCTTGGGAATTGGAAACATTAGATTCCAACCAATACAAATTAATCACTTCGGAATATTGGCTTTCTAAATCTGACTTTGTTGAAGGAGAATATCAAGCCGATATTGTTTTTGAAGAGGAATTGGAAGAAGAATAGATTTTTTTTTGAGATAAATTTTTGAAATCTGTATGGACAAGTTGCGACTTGTCCGGACTATTTCAATCCTTCCGAAGCTTTCAAAACCGCTTCCTTCAATCCTTCTTTATAAAAAACAATTTTATCCAACACACATTTATCATGGCTTCCAATAATTTGTGCGGCTAAAATACCTGCATTTTTAGCTCCGTTCAAAGCAACTGTCGCTACTGGAACACCGCCCGGCATTTGTAAAATCGATAAAACGGAATCCCAACCGTCAATGGAGTTGCTTGACTTCACTGGAACTCCAATCACAGGCAACGGTGACATCGACGCTACCATTCCCGGTAAATGTGCAGCACCACCGGCTCCGGCAATAATCACTGAAATGCCCCGAGTGTGAGCATTTTTACTAAAATCAAATAATTTTTCCGGTGTACGGTGTGCCGAAACAATATCGACTTCGGTTTCTATATCAAATCCTTTTAAGATGTCGATGGCTTCCTGCATGACCGGCATGTCGGAGATACTTCCCATGATGATGGCTACTTTACTCATTAGTGTTTTTGTTTCAAGTTTAAGGTTTCATGTTAATTTGGTTTTTAAAACTGCCAGCTGCGACTGATTACTGCGACTGACCACTGATCACTCTAATACTATTCTTCACTTCCTCAGCCACTTTTCTCGCTTCCACCATATCTTCATTCACAATCGTTACATGTCCCATTTTCCGGAAAGGTCGTGTTTCTCTTTTGCCATAAATATGAGGTGTTACGCCATCTATCGCCATGATTTTTTCAATATTTTCATAAACAACAGGTCCAGAATAACCATCTTCACCCACCAAATTTACCATAATTCCGGCTACTTTACTATCCGTATTTCCCAATGGTAAATCTAAAATGGCTCGTAAATGATTTTCAAACTGCGAAGTATAACTGGCTTCAATACTGTAATGTCCTGAATTATGAGGTCGTGGAGCTACTTCGTTCACTAAGATTTTATCGTTTCCTTCCGAGTCTTCGGAATGAAACATTTCAACCGCTAATAAACCAACATGATTGAATGATTCTGAAACTCTTAAGGCAATTTCTTGAGCTTTTTGAGCCACTTTTTCATCAATTCTAGCCGGACAAATAACGTATTCCACTTGGTTGGCTTCAGGGTGAAATTCCATTTCCACCACCGGATAAGTTTTAATTTCACCCGAAACGGAACGAGCGACAATAACAGCCAATTCGTTTTTAAACGAAACCATATCTTCTGCAATGCATTCCACATCAGGAAGTTTAACCAAATCCAACGCAGAACGACAAATTTTAACACCTGTCCCATCATAGCCAAACTGAGCACATTTCCATACAAATGGAAAGTCTAATTCATTTTTATCTAATGATTCATGTAATGCTTTTAAACTTACAAACCGTTTATAATCAGACGTTGGAATATCATGCTCAATATATTGATCTTTTTGTCTCCCTTTATTTTGAATCTGATGCAACGTTTTTGGAGAAGGAAAAATAGGCAAACCTTCTTCTTCCAATTTAAATAGAGCTTCTAAATTTACATTTTCTATTTCAATTGTTAATACATCAACCATTTTACCAAAACGATAAACAGTTTCAAAATGCATCAAACTTCCTTCAAAAAATTGATTGCAACCAAACTGTGCGGGAGCTTCTGGACTGGGGTCTAAAACAAAAGTTTGTATGTCAAATTTCCTGGTTTCAGTCAATAGCATTTTGCCTAATTGA
>JBKBOP010000029.1:0-1099 GCA_046293575.1 Flavobacterium sp.
ACAATTAAAATATACTTTAGAAACAAAACTTGTTGAAAATCTATATTTTGCAGGACAGATTAATGGAACAACCGGTTATGAAGAAGCAGCTTCTCAAGGATTAATGGCTGGGATTAATGCCGCCCTGAAAGTTCAAGAGAAAGATGAATTTGTGCTCAAACGTGATGAGGCCTATATCGGTGTTTTGATTGATGATTTGATCACCAAAGGAACGGAAGAACCCTATAGGATGTTTACCTCCAGAGCAGAGTATAGAACTTTACTGCGTCAAGATAATGCTGATATTAGATTAACCCCAAAAGGACACGCAATTGGTTTGGCTTCTAAGACTCGTTTGTTGAGAATGGAAGAAAAACTTAATCGCTCTGAAGATATGGTGCAGTATTTCAAGAATACTAGTATTGATGCTGATCTCGTCAACCCAGTACTTGAGCGTAACAAAGCTTCATTGATGCCACATTCAGACAAGATGTTTAAAGTCTTTAGTAGACCTCAGCTGTCATTTGAAGAAATTCAGGCATTTGAGCAAGTGCAAGAGTATATCCAAAATAACGGTCTAGACCAAGAATCAATAGATCAGGCTTTAATTCATGTAAAGTATTCAGGTTATATTGAGAAAGAAAAATCAAATGCTGATAAGTTAACAAGGCTTGAGAATTTAATTATTCCCTCCAATTTTGATTTCGACAGAATTCATTCATTATCTCATGAAGCTAGAGAAAAATTCAAAAAAATTAGACCTTCAACTGTATCACAAGCCTCTAGAATTAGTGGCGTTTCGCCTGCGGACATTTCTGTTTTGTTAGTCCATATGGGTAGGTAATTAAAATGTTTCACGTGGAACAATTATTATATGAAGGATAAAGAAGTTTATATTAAAACAAAAGATTATTCAGTAACTAGAGATGAATTTGATTTAGTTTTTGAGGAAAAATATAATGCACTTCAAACTACTCCAAGTCCAACCCCAGAGGAAATATATCGTTATTATGAGAGTGAAGATTATATTTCACACACAGACGGGAATAGAAACTTATTTGAAAAAGTTTATCAGTTGGTCAAGTCATTTGCTTTAAAAGGGAAGTTGAAATTAGTAAAC
>JBKBOP010000029.1:2000-2693 GCA_046293575.1 Flavobacterium sp.
GAAGCCGCCAATTTTGAAAAAAATGCTCAACAGTATGGTATGCAGTGGGCACAAACAAAAGGTAATGAACTAAGACAACGCGAACAGTATCTTGCACAACAAGAGCAATTGATTATGCGTGAAGCACAGTTCGAGGGAGGCAAAGAAATGGATTCATTGGTTAAAAGAATTAGAACGTTCATTAAAGATTATGCCAAAGAGAAAGACTATGATTATGTGTTTGGAACAGGTGAGTCTGCCAATGTTCTCTTCGCCAAAGATGCCTATAACATCACCGATGAAATCGCTACGTTATTAAATGATAAATATAAGCCCACTGGAAAAAAAGAAGAGGTAGAAAAAACTGAAGATGACAAAAAATAAATTATATAAGCCCTCCAATTCGGAGGGTTTGTTTTTTTATTGAAAATCATTATTTTAGTGCTTTAAATATACGCCTTATGAATCATTTACAAGCCAGAGATAAAGTACTTCACTTCATCAATCAAACCCGACAATCTGTTTTTCTAACTGGTAAAGCAGGAACAGGAAAAACAACCCTTCTCAATGAAATCACCGCAACCACCCACAAAAATGTGGTAGTTGTTGCACCCACCGGTATAGCGGCACTAAATGCCAAAGGGGTGACAATTCATTCAATGTTTCAATTGCCTTTTTACAGTTTTATCCCCACAAATCAATTGCCGGAGGACG
>JBKBOP010000029.1:2994-12419 GCA_046293575.1 Flavobacterium sp.
CAAAGTGATTCAAGACCATCCACCTGTCTACATTGAATTGGAACATATCTATAGGCAACAAGACAAACTGTTTATTGATTTACTTAATAACCTAAGGAACAACAAGATCACCCAAGAAGATCAAAATACTCTACAACAATATGTGAATCCTAATTTTGATTCAAAGCAGCATCCGGGATATATTACATTAACTACGCACAATGCGTCAGCAGATGATTTAAACGCATCTGCATTAAGTGATTTAAATGGCAAATCTTTTTCATATAAAGCCAGTATAAAAGGTGAATTCCCTGAAAAAATGTATCCCGTGGAGGATGTGCTTATGCTTAAAAAAAACGCCCAAGTAATGTTTATCAAAAATGATTTGTCTCCGGAAAAACGATATTACAATGGTAAAATTGGTAAAATTGCAGAACTTTCAGAAAATCAAATTTGGGTTGAGTTTGAAGAAGAAAAAACCAAAATAGCTGTCGAAAAGTACATTTGGAAAAATATCAAGTATGAAACAGATGACCAAACCAAAGAAATCAATGAGGAGGTTTTAGGGTTTTTCGAGCATTATCCCATCAAACTTGCATGGGCCATCACGGTACATAAAAGCCAAGGATTAACGTTTGACAAAGCTGTTTTAGACGTTTCTAGGGTTTTTATGCCTGGTCAGGCTTATGTGGCGTTGTCAAGATTAAGATCTCTTGAGGGATTGGTTTTAAAAAGCCCAATTCAATTAAATGGAATTCAAAATTCTTCAGAGGTAGTAGATTATGCATTAAATAAATCTTCGGAAGAGTATTTAAATGATTGTCTACAAAAACAAACACGAGAGTATCTCAGAGAAACTCTTTTGGATTCTTTTTCATGGCAACCTCTTTTTCAACAGTGGAGAAACCATCGGTTTGGATATAATGAAAATGCGACTCAGTCTGAAAAAAGTTCCTATTATTCGTGGGTTGTAAAAATGGAAAAAGAAGTTCTTGAAATGGAACAACCCGCCGAAAAATTTAAGCAACAATTGATAAACGCCTTTTCAAAGTCTGAACCTGATTTTGAATTTATTGCTTCTCGAATTTCTGCAGCGGTTGGATATTTTAATGCAATACATGAAAAGATACTTAAGGAGCTTTCCACCACTTTGATACAGCTTGAATCAATCAATAGAGTGAAAGAGTTTAGTGAAGAATTGAAGGATTTGGAAGAGTCACATCAAACGATTCTAGCCAAGTTAGAAAAATCAAAACAATTGGTTGAGGCAATTTGTAATGGTATTCCATTAGATAAGAATGCTTTTAGCTTTGATACACTCAAAGAAAAACTTCTTGTAATGAAACAACAAATAAGAAAGGAACTTCAAGCAAACGGTTTTGATTTCAACACAAAAGCTTCAAAAGAGCCAAAATCAAAAAAAGTCAAAAAAACGTCCACTCCCAAAACGCCCACTACTGAGATTACTTTTGCCTTATGGAAAGAACATCACTCCATTGAAGAGATTGCAGCAAAGCGAGAAATGGTACCTCAAACAATTCTGGGTCATATGGGAAAGTTAATTCACGAAGGGAAAGTCCAAATTGAAGAGGTGCTTCCACAAGATATCATTAATAAATTGGAGAAAGCCTTTACTGAAAATAAAGACAAAACCGTTGGCGAAATCAAACAAATCTACGGCGATCAGTTCGATTGGGGAGAACTTAGACTATACGAAGGAGTTGTTAAACGTCAGCTAAGCCAATAAACGGCCAAAACAGCGGGGACAAAATAAATTGCAATAGTTCTAGCACCATCATAATCTTTTGCAATTCTTTGGCCTAGTAAAAGCACCAAAAGGGTTATACAACTAAATATTCCACCGTATAATCCCAGTTCTTTTTCGCTATTGTATAGTAATTGTATAAATCCCGAAAAAGAGAGAACACCAGAGATAACTTCAAGAATTAGGATTAAAAAAAGCGAAATAGGAATCCAGTTTTTTAATACGGTCTTTTCAAAATGACTCTTTAGCCAATCGAGATTATTTTTCCAGTAAAATAATTTGTCATAAGCAGACTGAAGAAAAGTAACAGCCAAAAAAAGTAATAAGAGGAGTGAAGCGGGGTTGTTCATGATTTATTTTTTATGGATGAGTCGGGTGAGTTTAATGGAAAGGTTTGTCAAAATGATTTTAGCATTTCCGTTTCTTTCTATCAAATATTGAGCTTCTGAGAGCTCTTCATAAATTCCAATAATGTTGTTACCGTTGACGAAGGGAGCAAAATTTTCAAGTTTAAAATTTTGATAGGAAGTTTCAACATACACCAAAGAAGGCATTTGATAATTGATCAACATCGCTTGACGAAACATTTCCAAGCAATAGGAAATAAATTTCTTCTGAGCTTCTCTTCCTTGTTTTGAAATTACTTCGCTGAAACCTATCAAGTCATGAATGGCAGAGGGATTGTTTTTGGCTTTGAAAGCTGCTCTTATCCAAGAAACAAACCACTTTTCAAACAAAGGGTCATTGTCTTCAAAAATAAGTTTAACGGCTTTATTAAAATTTCCTTGACTCTGGTGAGCAATTTGTTTGGCTCTTTTAGGTTCAATGCTATATTTTGATAATAGTCTTTCCACGATTTCAGATTCAGAAAGATGTCTAAAATGAACAACTTGACATCGAGACCTGATGGTTTGAATCAAATCTTCTTCGTTTTCTGTAATTAATATGACTACTGTTTTTTCATTGGGCTCTTCTAAAGTTTTTAAAAGTCTGTTTGAAACAGTAATATTCATTTTATCAGCCATCCAAACAATAAGAACTTTATATCCACCCTCATAAGATTTCAACGAAAGTGTTTTTGCAACTTCATTGGCATCTTCAACCCTGATTTCTCCCTGTTTATTATCAGATTCTAAATATTGATACCAGTCAAAAAGTCCTCCATAGGGATTTTCAGAAACAAAGTCTCTCCAAGCAGGTAAAAAATCTGAACTTTTAGGTTTCGACTTTATTTTGTCATTTGTAAAAGTGGGAAAGACAAAATGAACATCAGGATGATTTAACCTAGAAACATTGTGAAAAACCATCTCTGGGTCCGAATGATTTTTTGCCAACAAATATCCAGCATAGGCCAAAGCCACGGCTAGTGTCCCACATCCCTCTGGCCCAACAAATAATTGGGTGTTGGGAATTCTTCCGTTATCAATGTTTTTTTTTAGGAACATTTTAATAGGTTCCTGTCCTATGATTTCTTCAAATTGCATTAGACAAAGATAAAGAAAACACCAAAAGCAAAATAATGAGGTTATTCGTATTTTATTTATCTTTGTAAAAAAATCCATTCAAAAATCTTTTCTGCATAGTTTTTGCTTGTATGCTTCTAATATTAAATTTGAGTAAACTATCCCATCCCCAAAATAAAATTATGTATTCAATAAAATATTTTTACAAACTAATTTTTATCCTGTTTTTTACATCTCAAACAGGAACAGCTCAGGTATTGTTACCTTTCAAACAGCGATTTCATAGTACATTAAATGGGGAGATGACCTATATTGGTAATCAAATTCTCAACAGAATTGATAAAGAGAATTCTCCAAACAAACCTTACAATGATCTTTCGCATGAGAATAAACCAAACGTTTTTTTTGATTTAGAATACATAGATATAGATGATGATCCCACTACCTTTTCTTCAAGTAGTGCCGCTTTATTTGCAAAGAACGAAGATAACAAATCGATAAAATATGCAGGCCTCTATTGGATTGGAACTTATAAATATGAAAGTGCTTACAAAAAAAACGACCGAATTATTTCTTATGATGATGATCGCTTAGAATTTCACAATATTAAAATTAAATTTCCAAAGAAAAATAAATATACTTCTATAAAAGGTGAAATTCTTTTTGATGGAATAAAAGAAAGAAACACACTTGAACAGGCACCCTATTTGTGTTATGCTAACATCACAGAGTACGTAAATTTACTTGATAATCCATTTGGACTTTACACGGCCGCAAACATACGTGGCACCCAAGGCACTTTAGAGGGAGGCACCATGGCTGGCTGGCTGATTGTATTTGTGATGGAAGATTCAAATCTACCCCAAAAAACATTTTATAGTTTTGATGGTTTTGCAAGTGTTTTTAATCAGTCTCATGATATTCAACTTACGGATCTTAAAAACCTAGCCTATCAAAATACTCAGTCAGAAATGATTGCTGCGGCTTTGGGAGGAGATAATAAGACCGGTGGTGATATGGTCTATCTTGCAACCAATACTGCTCCTACTTTAACCAATTTGAGAACAAAAACCAGAAGTACCGGAAATCTTTTTAACAGTACAATGCATATACTAGACCAGCCTTATGTAAGCAGAATTCCAGCCTCTTTAAATACTTTGGGGTTTGATGTTTTTCAAACTAAATTAGAGTCTGAAAAAGACTTTTTTGTTCAAGATGAAACCAACTCTTTGAATATTCGACTGAAATCGAGTGATGACAAATATTATTTCTTTTTTACTGCATTAAGTACGGAACATAAAGAAGAAGAAAACGAGCTTCCAACAACATTTGCTTTTGGTAAAATTAAGAAAGAACTTGAAGCAAAAATAAAAGGAGAGGTTTTTGACGGTTCTGACATAACTCCCTATGAAATGAGAACTTCTTCCTCCTTAACAGGATTAAATAGAGAGGGTACAACTGTCGGAAATTCTCAAAACAATACTTCTCAATCCGAACAAAAAGCCCACATTCCCTTGGAATTAAATAACAAAGCCAAAAATGTAACCATTAATTCCAGAACAGGTCTCGATAAAGCTGAAGTAATTCAAGAGTCTACTTCAAAAAAAGAGGTTGATATTAGGGTTTTAAATCACCCGGAACTTCGCAAGGGATATTTTTTGGTTGCAAATGTTTTTTCAGAACCCGTAAACGCCAGACAGTTTTTAAATAATCTCAGAAAACAAGGCGTTCTAGCAGATTTCTTTGTTAATCCCGCCAATCAGTATTACTATGTTTATTTGAATTACTCTTCCTCATTAGAAACGGCAACAGCTTTAAAACTTTCAAACTTAAACAACACGTATAACGGCGAATTGTGGCTTTTGGCTGTCAACATTGCTGAATAAGATAAGTTTTGATTTAAAATGATATTTCTCATTGGTTCGCAAAACCTAATGAGTTATATTTGTTATTTAATAAAATCCACCTAATATCATTTTCATGAAAACACTCCATGACTTTTCTTTTGCCTCCAAAAAAGCGTTAATAAGAGTAGATTTTAATGTTCCACTTGACGAAAACTTTAACGTAACAGACTCCAATAGAATTGAAGCAGCAAAGCCAACCATTGACGCAATTTTATCAGATGGTGGAGCAGTCATTTTAATGTCGCATTTTGGCAGACCAAAAGGGAAAGAGGACAAATATTCATTGAAGCATATTGTTGCAAAAACAGCAGAAATTTTAGGAAGACCCGTCAAATTTGTTGAGGATTGTGTTGGAACTATCGCAGAACAAGCAGCATCTGAATTGATGCCAGGTGAGGTTTTACTTTTAGAAAATCTTAGATTTTATAAAGAAGAAGAGGCTGGAGACAAAGATTTTTCTGAGAAACTATCAAAACTAGGGGATATTTATGTGAACGATGCTTTTGGGACTGCTCACAGAGCTCACGCCTCAACAACAATAATTGCCAAATTCTTTCCTGAAAATAAATGTTTTGGATTGTTGTTGGCAAGGGAAATCGAAAGTTTAAATAAAGTATTAAAGGATAGCGTAAAACCTGTTACGGCAGTTTTGGGCGGTTCAAAAGTTTCCTCAAAAATTACTGTAATTGAAAATATTTTAGATAAAATTGACCATATGATTGTGGGTGGTGGCATGACCTTCACTTTCATAAAGGCTCTTGGTGGAAATGTTGGAGATTCTATTTGTGAAAACGACAAACTCCAACTGGCTTTGGACATTTTACATAAGGCGAAAGAAAAAAATGTTCATGTTCATCTCCCCGTTGATGTCGTTGCTGCAGATGCGTTTGATAACAATGCCAATACTCAAGTAGTAGACGTGCGAAATATTCCAGACGGCTGGCAAGGATTGGATGCCGGACCTGCAACACTTAAAAATTTTAGAGAAGTGATTATGAATTCTAAAACCATTTTATGGAATGGACCATTGGGTGTTTTTGAAATGGAAAATTTTGCAAATGGAACCATTACATTAGGAAATGATATTGCAGAAGCCACCGCCCATGGAGCATTTTCGCTTGTTGGAGGTGGAGATTCAGTAGCTGCTGTAAAACAGTTTGGTTTGGAATCTAAAATGAGTTATGTGTCTACTGGTGGCGGTGCTATGTTGGAAATGCTCGAAGGTAAAACCCTTCCAGGCATTGCAGCTATTTTAGAATAAACTTATTTAACAATATTTAAATGTTTTATACCGTTATAAACTTTATGTTTGTGTTAGCTTAACCTATTGATGAATAAATATTTGATGAAAATAAATTTCAAAAACACCTCGCTTTCCCTTTTTTTGATTTCTGCGTTATGTGTTTCTGCACAAGATGCTTCTTCAGAAGTAAAACAACTTCATATATCTTTTTTAGATTCTATAAAAAGCACCTTTGTTAGGCATGAAATTGCCGAATGTGTTGACCAAAGATGGACTGTGGAAATGATGCAGCCTGATCTATTTCAACAAATGAAAGCGGATGTAGAAACCATCAACCCTGATGAAAAGATTGATTTCGAACTTTCAACAGAACTTCTAAAGGAAAGATTAAAAATTCTTGACTCAAAATCGGCTTTCGATATTGAGTATAATCCTGGGCTTGAAAATATCATCAAGCATTACCTAAAAAATAGAAAACGATCGTTTGAACGTTTGATGAGCTTATCACAATATTATTTTCCCATTTTTGAAGCGTCACTTGCCAAATATAATGTTCCACTAGAGATAAAATACTTAGCGATTGTTGAATCTGCCTTGAATCCCAGAGCCGTTTCAAAAGCAGGAGCAACAGGGATATGGCAGTTTATGTATGCCACGGGTAAGCAATACAACCTTGATGTTACCACATTTGTAGACGAAAGAAGTGATATTTTAAAAGCTACGGAAGCTGCTTGTCAGTACATGGTAAATATGTATGCTATTTTTGGAGATTGGGACTTGGTTCTTGCTTCTTACAACGCTGGACCTGGTAATGTTTCTAAAGCCATTAGAAGATCTGGCGGGAAACAGAATTATTGGAACATTAGACCTTTTTTACCCAAAGAAACACAAGGTTATGTCCCCGCTTTTTTAGCCACCATGTATATCTATGAGTTTCACAAAGAACATGGTATTGTTCCTCAAAAAGCAATCGTAAATACTTTTGAAACAGACACCATCCAAATAAAAGGTAAAATGTCATTCAAACAAATTTCAGAAGTACTTGATGTTCCTGTTGCAGAATTACAGTTTTTAAATCCTTCATACAAAAGGGATTTTATTCCTTTTATGAACGATAGAAAACATTATTTAAGACTTCCACAAAATAAAATTGCATTGCTAACTTCAAACGAAGATAAATTCTACGCGTATCTAGATTATGATTTCAATCGAAGAGAAAGACCAAATACGAGCATGGAGGCTTTAGCAAATGCTGATGTCGGGTTTCAAACGGTTCAAAACACTAAATTTCACGTTGTCAAAAAAGGAGAAACATTAGGCGGTATTTCGAATAAATATGGTGTTTCATTAGCCAATTTAAAATCTTGGAATGGTTTGAAATCAAATAATATTCCAATAGGAAGAAAGTTGAAAATTGTGATCAGTGAGTCTGTTGCAGTGACTCCTAAACCTACTCAAGTAAAACCTACTCCAACAGTAACAAAGGATACTTTGAAGCCTCAAAAAACAGATGTAGCATTGTCTAAATCAATCCATACAGTAGACAAAGGCGAAAGTTTGTTTTCCATTGCTCAAAAACATAATTTAAGTATTGAGGATCTTCGAAATTGGAATCAACTGGAAAACGATGCATTACAACTTGGTCAAAAATTAATACTCGAACAAAACAGTGTTGTTTCAAATGAAACTGAGGTCACCAATTATACAGTTCAAAAAGGAGACACGGCCTATTTGATTGCTAAAAAATTTGGAGTTGGTGTCGATGAAGTAACAGAATGGAATGATATAAAAAACAATGTTTTAAGTCCTGGTATGGTTTTGAAGCTTTATAACGTTGAGGAAGCTTTAGCCAAAGGCGAAAAAGCACCAACAAGTTCTCAAATTAAACCTATTGAGGTGAAAAATGAAAAGCACTATGTGGTTAAAAAAGGGGACTCTCTTTTTAGTATATCTCAAAAAATTCCTGGAATAACTGTAGCAGATTTAAAAAAATGGAACGGTATTAGTAGTAGCACAGTTATCAAACCAGGAATGAAATTAAAAATCAGCGGATAATTTTTTTCTTTCCTCAAATAAGTAAAAACATGAAAAAATTATTTGCCCTTTGGCTGGTGACACTCATTTTTACAGGATGTGAGCAAGGTGAAAAAAAACCAAATTTAAAAGACTCGAGTGGCAAACTAAACTCTGTATTGGTGATTATGGATAACCAACTATGGAGTGGTGAAGTGGGTGATAGTCTTAGAAATAAACTGGCTGCCCCGGTTGACGGACTTCCACAAGAAGAACCTCTTCTGAGCATCAATCAATCCAACTCCAAAGCATTTGACGGTTTTATGACTTCAGCAAGAAACATCATCATGGTTCAAAGAGACCGTGAAGCAGCTTTTGAAATAAAAAGAGATGTATATGCCAAACCACAACAAATCATTTATTTGAATGCTAAAAACATACCTGAAATTATTGACGTTTTAGAGTTAAATGCACCTAAAATAATACAGAGCATTAAAGATTTGGAAATCAGAGAAAACCAAAGAAGGATTTCAAAGTCATTAATGGATGATTCTAAAATTAAAAAGAAATTCAATATTTCACTAAACATGGCATCAGCCTACAAGTTTATTATTGAAGATGATAATTTTTTGTGGATAAGAAAGGAATTACCTTCGGGTAACAACAGTCTTTTAATTTATGAAGTACCTCTTGAATTCATCGATACCGAAACCAATGCAGTGGAAGCTATTGTTCGTATGAGAGACTCCATTGGTCAAAAGCATATTGAAGGAACCCTACCTGGTACACACATGATTACTGAAGCTTCTTACGCCCCCTATTTTTTTAATATTGAACTTCAAGGAAGAAAAACCTATGAAACCAAAGGCACTTGGGAGCTTAAAAATGATTTTATGGCGGGCCCTTTTATTAATTATGCCATCAGAGACGAAAAAAACAATCGCTACATTGTTTTAGAAGGATTTTGCTATAATCCTTCCTCATCAAAAAGAGATTTAATGTTTGAACTTGAAGCAGTCATCAAATCTATAAAGTTTCTTTAAATCGCCTATCAA
>JBKBOP010000029.1:12519-20548 GCA_046293575.1 Flavobacterium sp.
TTCAATGTCATTAATCTTCAAAAACAAAACGTTTCAAGAGCTTTCCTTAGAAGAATTATATCAATTGCTCCGACTTAGGTGTGAGGTCTTTGTGGTGGAACAAAACTGCGTCTATCAAGATATAGATGACAAAGACCAGAAAGCCATACATCTTTTAGGTTTTTCAAAGGGAATTTTGGTTGCTTATTCGAGATTATTTCAACCGGGAGATTATTTCAAACAGGCCTCCATTGGTAGGGTGATTATCAAAGAAAGCTATAGAAATAAAAAATGGGGTGTGTTGTTGATGGAGGAATCAATTAGACTAGTGGAGGAGGACTTTCAACTAAATGAAATCACTTTGTCAGCACAGTTGCATCTCAAAGAATTTTATGAAAGTTTAGGCTTTGAATGTGTTGGGGAAAGTTACTTGGAAGACGGTATACCGCACATAGAAATGTATCGGAAATCAATTTAATTTTTGGTTATTACCAATTCTACACGTCGATCTAAATCTGGACTTCCTCCCATCGGTTTTGTATTTCCATAGCCTTTAAAACTCATCCGCTCCTTAGGGATTTTTTTAAGCAGTAGATATTTGTATACATTTTCTGCTCTATTGTGTGAGAGTTTCCGCTTTTTAGTAGCTCTATCAATGGCTTCTGTATGATGGGGTGGAGTACAACACACATGTCCTTGAATTTCAAAATGAATATTCTTATACCTCAATAAAAGTTTTGCCATTTTATCAAGTTCATTTTTACACTTGACTGTTAATACACTACTTCCTCTTTGAAATAACATATCAGACAGCATAATTCTGTCGCCCACCACGTGGTCTGGTTTAAACATTTGAAAAACACCCGGAATGACTACTTTTGGTGGAGGGAGCAAGTTGATCACAACATCTACTCTACGGTTTTTGGAACGTAAAGAGGTTATATCATCTTGGATATCATCTTCAATTAAAATTCTACCCTTTCCTTCAATGGTCACAATCATTTTGTTCTTAACTCCCTTTTGAGTCAACAGCTCTAAAACTGTTTGTGCTCGGTCTGTAGAAAGTTTTTTGTTGTAGTCTTCTTTTCCAACATCATCACAATAGCCAAAAATATCGATACTTTCAATTCTTGTACTGTCTGCACTTTTAACGAAAGTCAACAATTCCATTTGAAAAGTATCAGAAATCTCAAATTTATTGGTTTCAAAGAAAACGGAATATACCATTTCTTCCTGAGCCATTAAGCAGGTTGAGAATAGCAATAGCAATAACGAAAAACGGAACATTATTTTCTCAGTATTTTGTTGTAATCGTTCATTTTCTGCAACATTTGTGCTGCTTCTTTCACTTCAGTATTGTTCTTGATATAATATTGATAAAGACCTTCTTTGTATTGGTATCTTTTAATAAGTTCATCCAAAATTAAATCCAAAACCTCTGCTTTGTTTTTGTCTAGTTCCACTTCTTCACTGCGTTTGATAGCCGTTAATAGACTTTCGTACTCCGTTTTGATAGTAGCCTCTATTTTTTCTTTTTGAGCTGTCTCAAAGGTTTTTTTGAGTTGCTTTTCGGTTTCGGTATCAAAAGAGAAATTTTCCTTTTTCAAAAAGGCTTTGAATTCGACAAATTCTTTATCTCCTATCGATGGGATTCCGTTTGCGGGGACAGTGTTTTTATAGTAGTACTGCGTTGCGTAGTTAAAAATGGCATCATTTTTCAACAAAGCTTCAGAAACAGCACTTAATTTAGTCGCTTCAAGTTCCACATCAGGTTGAATCCCACCACCATCATAAACCGTTCTACCTTTGTTTGTTTTAAACGCATTAAAGTTCTTTTCATCATTTTTAATGGCTTTTCCACTAGCATCTTTTTTAGAATAGTCCAACGCCTGAATACATCTGCCAGACGGAGTATAATACCTAGAAATGGTCACTTTCACCTGAGTACCATAAGTTAAATCAAGCGGACGTTGCACCAAACCTTTCCCAAAACTACGGGTACCAATAACTACGGCTCTGTCTAAATCTTGTAATGCACCTGATACAATTTCAGAAGCTGACGCACTTTTTCCATCAACAATGATGATTAATGGAATTTCAGTATCCAATGGTTCGCGAGTGGTTTTATAGGTTTGATTGTGTTTATCAATTTTTGATTTGGTGGTCACAATTACCTCGCCTTTGGGCACAAATAAGTTGCAAACATTAACGGCTTCACCCAACAATCCACCGGGGTTTCCTCTTAAATCTAAAATAAGTTTTTCTGCTCCTTTTCCTTTGAGGTCAATGATAGCAGTTTTAACTTCTTGTGTTGTTTTACGATTGAATTGTGATAAAACCACATACCCGGTTTTATCATCAAACATTCCGAAAAATGGTACTGCTTTGACTTCCACTTCATTGAGAACAATTTGAGTAGTCATTGGTTTGCCTTGGCGGTTGTATTTGATGTCTACCTTGGTGTTTTTAGTTCCTCTCAGTAATGACGAGGCATCTTCTTTGAAATCTTTCAAATTAACATCACCGATTTGATAAATTTCATCGCCAGCTTTTAATCCTGCTTTATCAGCGGGATAGTCCTTATAAGGTTCTTTAATGATTATTTTACCTTCCTTACGGGTAATCATGGCTCCAATACCGGTATATTCGCCTGTATTGTTGATTTTAAATTTGACCACATCGGCTTCGTTGAAGTAGACGGTGTAAGGATCTAACTCGGCCAACATATTCTTAATGGCCTTGTCCATGAGTTCACCAGGATTTGTCTCGTCCACATAATTCATGTTGACGGTCTTAAACAAATTGGTGAAAATCTCAATTTGTTTGGCTATTTCAAAAAAGTCTTCTTTGAAGGCAGACCCCACCAATAAAAAACCAGATAAAACAACAGGAATAATAACTCTCTTTTTCAATTTTAGCAACATAGCTTATTTTTTTGGGAACAATTTTCTTTTTAAGTAAATAATCAAGAGCACTAAAATAATAATAAATGGCCAAATGTGCAGTAAACCAATGAAGAAACTCAGAATACCATTCCAACCAGAAATAAAACCATTTTTTATTTTGGACCAATAAGAAACACGGCTTTGTTGACCGCGAGCCATTTTTTTATAAAAATGCACTTCAATGGTACTGTGTGCCACACTGCTCTGCAAATATCTCAACTGACCTTCTTTGGACTCAATTTCTTCACGAATATTGTTAAGTTCTCTCTCAATTTCAAGGATTTCTGAAATTTTTGTGGCTTTTTTAAGCAATTCCCTATAACGCTCCTCAAGACTTTTTTTGGCTTTTAGACGGGCCTCCAAATCGATATATTGTTCGGTGACATCTCGAGAACCAATTTCTTTTATGTCAAAATAGGTAATCCCCGTTGTAATATCATTAATCAGGGATTCAAAGTTTTTTTGAGGTACCCTTATAGTCAAAGAACGAAATACCGATTGATAATCTTTGCCTTCGGTATCCCGTTGAAAATAAGCTTGGTGTTTTGAAGCTGCCGTGTTAATGTTTTTATAGGTTTCCTCTAAACTTTGGGTTTCAAAACGCAAATTAGCATTGCGAATCAGCTTTTGGGTTTCAATCAAAGGATTTTCATTTCGCTCCTCTCCAACTTTAAATTCCGATGAAGGGGCATAGGAGGCATCTACTACCGCATAATCGGTTTCTTCAACATACTCATTTCCACCCCCACCCCCACATGCCAATGGCAGGACTGCTAAAAAAGCAGAAAATAGGATTGTTTTCATAAAGAATGATTTAGTTTATAACGCAAAGAATTCAAAACTGGTATTCACAAGAATAAAGCCAGAATATTATTTGCGAATCGAAGACTTGAATTTTTCAAAGAGTTGCACCGTTTTTTCATTGAGTTCCACAAATGAAATTTCCTCTTTTGATTGGTATAAAAACATGATGACAAAAGAATGTTGTAAATCATTCCAAAGCAAGGTCTTGTTTAATCTGTAGGCTTCCCTTAGCAATCGCTTCATTCTATTTCGCTCTGTAGCTTTTTTGAAATATTTCTTGGATGCCGAAATTCCAATTTGAATTTCAGTTTTTTCCTTGTTGTCAATTGGAACATATACCAAGCGTAAAGGATATACCGCTACTGATTTCCCCTCAGAAAATAACAACTCAATTTTTTTTTGGCTTTTGAGTTTTTCGGACTTGGGATAGGTATTTCGCATGATTCAAATTCAAAGCAAAGGTAAGTATATTGAGAATTTAATCTCATCTTAATTTTTTTTACCTTTAACCCAAACCCAGACACCATGAAAAAACTCATTTTTACCCTCGGACTTTTAGTTGTTCTTGTAGCTTGTCATCAGAAAGAGGAAACTTTAGAATCCACAAATAAACAGCAAATTTCTGAGGAAAAATTTTGCTTGGTCATTCATGGAGGTGCTGGAACTATAGTAAAAGAAAACATGTCTGATTCCTTGGAAGCAGCTTATGTTAAGGTGCTAAATGAAGCTTTGGAAAAGGGGTATGAGATTTTAAAGTCAGGAGGGCATAGTTTAGACGCTGTCACGGCTGCTATCATTGTTATGGAGGATTCTCCCTTATTTAATGCAGGAAAAGGAGCAGTATTTACCAACGATGGTAAAAATGAATTGGATGCCTCCATCATGGATGGAAATTCTAAAGCCGCCGGAGCAGTGGCAGGAGTAACGCGAGTTAAAAACCCCATCTCATTAGCTCGTGGAATCATGGAACTATCAGAACACGTGATGATGACAGGCCAAGGAGCCGAAAAGTTCGCTTCCGAAATCGGAGTAGAATTGGTAGACCCCTCTTATTTTTACACCGATGCACGTTGGAGAGGACTGCAAAAAGCAATCGACCGAGAAAAGGTTGAAATGGACCATACCGCAATGCTTCCGTTATCTTATAAAGATGAAAAGTTTGGCACTGTAGGTTGTGTGGCTTTAGATAAAAAAGGAAATATCGCCGCTGGAACCTCCACCGGAGGGATGACCAATAAACGTTTTGGAAGAATTGGAGATGTTCCTGTCATTGGAGCCGGTACCTATGCAGCCAACGAAGTTTGCGGCGTATCAGCTACTGGTTGGGGTGAGTTTTTTATTCGAAATGTAGTGGCCTATGATATTGCGGCCCAAATGCAATACAAAGGAAGCTCTTTGGCGGAAGCTGCCCGTGAAACCATTCATAAAAAAGTGGCCGAAATGGGCGGCGATGGCGGTATTATTGCCATCGACTCTCAGGGAAATATTGTCATGGAGTTCAATACGGAAGGTATGTACAGAGCCTCAATCGACATCCATGGAACTAAAACCATTGCGATTTACAAAAATCCTTAATTTTCAGGTTTTTCGTAATAGTTATTTTCTTTGTTTACGTCGGCCATGAGTCCACTGGGATCAATCACAATAGCTTGAATCTCTGCTTTTTTCTTTGGTAGGGTTAAGATATATTCAGGGAAGCCCCAGCCCCAAGGGTGCAATACCGTTCGATTAATTTGAGGATACGGATTTTCTTTTTCCCAACGCATCAGGTTTAGAGGTACATAAAAACTTTCAATAGAACCGTCCGTGTAAACTACCAAAATATCCAAAGGCATAGGCATTCTTCCGATTTTTTCTAGCGTAATGACACCCTCGTTAGATATATTTTTAATTCCGTAGTCAATAGTACTGGTTGTTTGGGTCCAATCAATCAAATACCAATCTAGATTTGCTCCAGAAACCCTTTCAGCTGTACGTTTAAAATCATTGGGTGTAGGGTGTTTGAATTTAAAATCATGATAATAACGTTTAATGGTTTTCATCAAATTTTCTGCTCCAATAATATAGCCCAGTTGTGTTAGAAATAGTGTTCCTTTGTTATAAGAAGAAATGCCATATATCCTATTTTCGTCATAACGGTCGGCATGGGTAGTTTGCGGTTGTTCTTTTTCTGTGCCCACCATAAAAAAGTAGCTTTTGTAGGCCGATTCAAAAGGATTATCATCTTTCTTTTTGGGGTCGGGCATGACTTCGGTCATTGCCAATTCTGAGATAAATGAAGTGAAGCCTTCATCCATCCATTCGTGTTTACTTTCGTTGGTCGCCAAAACCATTTGAAACCAGGAATGAGCCAGTTCATGAGCTGTTACTCCCACCAAACTCGGCAGCGAGCGTTTTCCGGTGATTAAGGTGCACATGGCATATTCCATACCACCGTCACCTCCTTGAATGACAGAGTATTGTTTATAAGGATATTTTCCAATGGCTCTGTTGAAGTATTTCAGTAACTCAGCAGTTTTGGGTTGTAAAGCTTTCCAGTTTCCGATGATTTCCGGGTCGTTTTTATACAAAAAGTGTAATTCAACCCCTTCTTCTCCTAAAATCATATCATGGATAAAATCAGGATCAGCACCCCAGGCAAAATCATGTACCTCGGGAGCTACAAAATGCCAGGTCAGGGTTTTGGTTTTTTTAGGATGTTTCACCACGATACCGGCATCCTGATACCCATGTCCGATTTCATTTTTATTTTGCAAATAGCCACTTCCACCGATTACATAATTTTTGTCAATCGTAATCTTGACATCATAGGTGCCAAACGGACCATAAAACTCCCTACCGATATAAGGGTCTGCATGCCAGCCTTCAAAATCAAAGGCACATAGTTTCGGATACCACTGTGTCATCGACAAAGCCACTCCTTCAGCACTATTTCTCCCAGAACGTCGAATTTGCTCTGGGACCTGCCCTTCAAAATCTAGAGTGAAAACTGCTTTTGTATTGGGAAGAAGAGGTGTGTTTAAGGCTACTTCAAGGATACTGCCTTCTACTTTGGTGTTAAGAAGTGCCCCGTTGTGTTTAAAATTATGAATCTTAAGAAAACCAATTTGCTCCTGAGTCAAGCTTGCTATTCTACTTTCTTTTACGTCTTCATTCCCTCTTTTGAAACTCTTTACCATTCTTCGATCAGGATCGGTAATGGTTTGCAGGCGAATGTCCATCTCACTTCCTGGTTGAAACGCATTGGGATAAAGGTGGTAAAATACTTTGTGTAATGTATCAGGGGAATTATTGTAATAGGTGATTTCTTGAGACCCTCGGTATCGGAAGGTTTTGACATCCATTTCCAACTCCATTGTATAGTCGGCTTGTTGCTGCCACGTTGTTTGGGCTTTTGTTGCAAGGGAAAAACCTAAAATTAAAAATGGAATGAAAACAAGTGCTTTTCTCATGTTGAATTTATTTTTTAGTCATTTTCTCAGCCATCAACAACGCATTATACGCATTGACAATTTTTCCGCTTTTGCTTAAATCTTCAAAAGACACTTTAGTGGATGGGTCTCCAGGAAGAGCCACCTCACGTGTAATCGAAATGCCAGAGTCCATCATGATTCCTTTCACTTGAGCGGCGGTTAATTCTGGATAATAACAACGAATCAAAGTAGCAACTCCAGCTGCATTTGGAGAGGCCATCGAAGTTCCTTGTTGGTATTCATAGGTATTTTGAGGTGTTGTAGCATAGATTTTATCTCCTGGAGAAAAAATATCTACATTTTCTTTTCCATAGTTAGAAAAAGTAGCCACCATTTTAGTGCCATATTCATAACTTAAAGCTCCAATTTTAATGAAGTTATCTGCAATTTCTTTGCCGTTTACAAAGTCGTTGGGGTAGCTTTCTTCAACATCAATATCATTATTGTCATTTCCTGCTGCATGAACAAAAAGAACATCTTTACTTGCTGCATATTGAATAGCTTCATATACCCATTCTTTTTGAGGAGAAAACCCTTTTCCGAAACTTCCGTTGATGATTTTAGCACCATTATCTGCTGCATACCGAATGGCAAGGGCAATGTCTTTGTCATATTCATCTCCATTGGGCACTGCTCTAATGGCCATAATTTCAACATGCTCTGCTACACCGTCTCCACCCAATCCATTGCCTCTCAACTGGGCGATAATACCGGATACATGGGTACCGTGTTTGGCTTCTTTGGCAACCGGTCCGGCCACGTTTCCATTTCCGTATCCTTGGTCGTTGAGGTCATTTGGGTTGTCTCCCACTTTCAATCGACCATCAA
>JBKBOP010000030.1:0-20346 GCA_046293575.1 Flavobacterium sp.
AATACATCACCAGAAATAACTCTAACATTATCAGATTTCAATTTCCCACTCACCAAACTCTTCACTTCAGTACATAAGGTCATGTTGTAGTATTGAGGTGCAGCAACTTCAGCACCAACCAGTGCAATGGTCTTAGTGGGTTTGAAAGTTCCCGTCAAAAACAAATCACCAATAATAGCAACATCTTGAGGAGCCACCACCCAAACGCGTTCCCCTGAATTAATAGGGTCAATTTTACTGATTTGAACACCCACATTTCCTGCTGGATGAGGCCCAAAAACTTTATGAATTTCAACACCTTTGGTATTTACTAAAGCTGAATTTGATTTACCATTTATAGATAAATGAACTTTCCCTTTGGTAAGTTTTGCTAAAGCATTTACTCCTGCTTGAAAAGAATCGAATTTACCTTCTAGGGCAAAATCAACATCTGATGCCAAGGGTGCCGAAGCATAGGCCGAAATAAAAATAGCTTTGGGCTTATCTTGAGAATTTGCCACCACATCATAGGGTCTTTGTTTGATGAAAGGCCAACAACCTGAGATAAGCAAATGTTTTCTAACTTCTTCCGCAGACATGTCAGAAGGATTAGCTTTACCATGATTGATTGGTGCATCTTGAGCATCCGCTTGAATTCTAATTTCTAGAATAACTCTTTTTTCACCTCTCTTGATTTCAACAATGGTACCATTTACAGGTGAAACAAATTTGACGGCTTCGTCATACTTTGAGTGAAAAACGACTTCACCTGCCTGAACTTTAGCACCTTCCTTTAACTCCAATTTTGGTACAACTTTGTGAAAATCGGAGGGTTTTAGTACATAGAACTGAGAACGTGGAACATCAGAAACTTTTTTTTCTGCCTCTCCCACTAATTTCAGATCCAATCCTTTCCTGATTCGGATGTCTTTTGACATGTTTTTATAGATAAGATTAGTAAAATTAATGCGTAAAAACGGTGCAAATTTAAAGATTAAAAAACAAAACAACCAAAGCGTTAACAAATCAGTCAGAAGTGTTTAATCTATTTATAACGATTCTAAATTAATAACGCGTTAATTAATAACTTGAAAACTCGTTGATAGACTTTACCTCACTCAGGTAATTAATTTTTTTGGCACGAAAAATGTTCCTAAATTTGTAAAGAACGAAATCTAAGTTGATGAAAAAAATTATTCTGTCATTATTCATAATTGGAGGACTTGCGTTTGGGTTGGCTCAAGAAAAAGAAATTATTCCTCCTTACAATATTAAAACAGCTGCTTTTGTACACAATGGTCAAAATGTGATTCCCATTTTCCGTCTTGGAGATGGTTTCCAATTTGAATTTGATGATTTGTATGGTGACGAAGCCAATTATTATTACACCATCACCCATTATGATTATGATTGGAAAAAATCTCAACTCTCAATCAATGAATATTTAAATGGCCTTGACAACCAAAGAATCATTGACTATGAAAATTCTTTTAACACGTTGCAACTTTATTCCCATTACCGATTGCGATTTCCGAATCAATTCACTAGAGGGTTTAAAGTGAGCGGCAATTATATTTTAAAGATTTTAAACGATAGCCAGGAAGTCGTTTTTTCAAGAAAATTTATTTTGACTGAAGAATTAGCAGCAGTCCCCCTTCAAATCAAAAACCCAAGAAATGTGAGCAGTTTAAATCAAAAACAAAATCTTGATTTTACAATTCGTACTAACAATCTCATACTTCAAGACCCCATCAAAAATGTAAAAGTCTTGTTGTTGCAAAATGGCATTTGGAATACGGCCATTACCAATATTAAACCCATGTACACCCTCGGCACAGATCTTATATACCGTTATGACAAAGAGACCCAGTTTTGGGGTGGCAATGAATTTTGGGCCTTTGACAACAAAGACATTCGCGTTGCCATGAATGGTGTGAGAAGAATAGACTCTAGTGGGGGTATTTACAACACTTATTTACTCACGAACCCTGCGAGAAAAAATCAGATTTATACCTATTTCCCAGACATTAATGGAAATTTTCAAGTGAGAAACATCAACGCCACCGTGAATGATGCAGTGGAAGCTGATTACAGTTGGGTGTATTTTAGTTTGAGTGCCCCAGACTATTTTGGCAAAAGCGATATTTATATTACTGGTATGTTTAACAACTATGCCTTAGATGCTGAATTTAAAATGGAATACAACAAAAAAAATGGGTTGTATGAAAAAGCCATCATCATGAAACAAGGTTTTTATAATTTCAAATACACCTTGGCAGACAGTAAAGGAGCTGTTGATTATGCAAATGCCCTTGATGGAAATTTTGTATTGACTGAAAACCAATATGACGTTTTGGTATATTACCGAGGGAACACAGAACGTTACGACCGCGTTATCGGAAGAGGTACTGCTAACTCTGAAAACATCATCAACTAATCCCTCATGGGACTCAAAACAACCAAAAATTACAGAGGCATTAAATGCAGAAATTGTGAGCACCCTTTGGATGTTTCAGATCGATTTTGTTCCAATTGCGGTCAAAAAAACAGTAACAAAAGACTTTCACTAAACGATTTTATCAACGAACTCTTGGCAAATTTTTATGCCTACGATTCAAAAATCAAAAGAACTGTTAAATCGTTGTTCACAAAACCTGGTGAGGCAGCTTTAGAGTTTATTTCAGGTAAGCGAGCACAATACGCCAATCCGTTTAGATTCTACTTAAGTGTTTCACTTGTGTTCTTCATTTTAAGTGGCTTTCTATCAAAATTTTCAATTGGCTATAATCACCAGAAAAAAAAATCCGACTTGGTTGAAAATAAAAACTTTTTTCAAAATCAAGTTGAAAATGATAGTATACCACTGAGCCAGCAGTTTTTTGATGCAATCCCCGATAGTTTGACACAAGAAGAGAAAGAAAATATCCAAAAATTGGATTCTCTTTTCAAAAAAACAACCAAAAAACAGCCAAAAAAGAAAGACTCCATCACAATATTTGCTAATGAATCTTCTCTATCTGGATATTGGTTTTTAAAGAGAAGTTATAAAAAGTGGGATGTTTTTTCTGATCATTATAAACTTCATAAAAAGGACAATATCGACTCTTGTCTTGTTGCCCTCAACTATGAAACCACACCTTGGAACCAATATTTATACAAAAAAGGTATAGACGGCAATGATGTGTTTAGCCTCAGTAATGATAAGCAGAAAAAGGCCTTTGGCAAATTTATGTTGGCACAGCTTCCTTTTTTATTGTTTTTGGCACTTCCGTTTCTAACTTTAAATTTTTCCTTGCTTTACATCTCAAAGCACTTGAATTATGCTGAACACTTGGTTTTCGTTTTCAATTTTATGACCTTTATATTCTTGATTTTTTTAGCTGATGAAATCATCAATATTTTTATTTCCTTTAAATTTTCAGGCTTTATTACTCTTGGTATTCTCTACTATTTTTACCGAGCATTAAGAAACTTTTACAAACAGGGGCGTTGGAAGACTTTATTGAAGTTTTCTATTTTAACTTTTTTATTAACTATAACTGCTTCTGTGGTAGCCTTTTTTATGCTTATTTTTGTATTTTTGTTGTATTAATCATGGTAACACAAATAACAAGAGGCATAAAGATTTCCGTTTCTACTAGTTTTGAAGGTACTTACTTCAAAAACTACAAGCTTCACTTTGCGTTTAGTTACCAAATCACTATTGAAAATCACAGTAAAGATTCCGTGCAACTAATTTCACGTCATTGGGAAATTTTCGATTCATTAAATGTGAAAGAAATCGTTGATGGCGAAGGTGTGGTTGGCGTAAAACCCGTATTAAAACCAGGTGAATCACATTCCTACAGTTCAGGTTGTTTGTTGTCATCTCCTTTTGGAGCGATGAGAGGATATTATAATATGGTGAATTTCACCTCTACCAAAAAATTCAGAGTTATAGTTCCTACCTTTAGATTGAGTGCACCCTTCGCAATCAATTAAAAATGAACTTTTCAAGATTCCAAAGACCTTTGTTGCTTTTGATATTAAAACTTCAACAGATAGTTTGTATTTTTGCATACCTTTCAAAAACGAAAGCTAAACAACCCATATTATTGTATAATCCTCAAAATAAACATTATGCCTAAAGGTTTTTTTCAAGTACCCCATCCGGTAAATGAACCCGTAAAATCATACGCTCCAGGAACTACAGAACGTTCAACAGTGCAGGAAACGTATAAAAAGATGTGGAACGAAAAAGTTGAAGTTCCATTATATATTGGAAGTGAACATATCAAAACGGGAAACACCCGAACGATGTCTGCACCACATGACCATCAACACGTTGTTGGACATTATCATTTGGCTGAAAAAAAACATGTTGACCAAGCTATAGATGCTGCTTTAAAAGCGAGAACAGCTTGGGCTGCGATGCCTTGGGAACACAGAGCTGCCATTTTTTTAAAAGCTGCCGAATTAATTGCAGGACCCTACCGTTCTAAAATCAATGCGGCAACCATGATTGCTCAATCCAAAACTATTCATCAAGCAGAAATTGACGCTGCTTGTGAATTAATTGACTTTTTGAGATTCAATGTGGCCTTTATGACCCAAATTTATGAAGACCAACCTAAATCTGATTCTTCTGTTTGGAATCGTGTAGAATATCGTCCGTTGGAAGGATTTGTATATGCCATTACCCCTTTTAACTTTACGGCCATTGCTGCGAACCTTCCAGCTAGTGCCGCTCTAATGGGTAATACTGTGATATGGAAACCCAGCGACAGTCAGGTGTATTCTGCAAAAGTTATCATTGATGTTTTTCATGAAGCGGGAGTTCCTGATGGAGTGATTAATGTAGTATTTGGTGATCCAGTGATGATTTCTGATACCATTTTTGAACATCCTGATTTTGCCGGTGTGCATTACACGGGTTCTACTTTTGTCTTTAAGGAAATCTGGAAAAAAATTGGTACTAATATTCATAAATACAAAACCTATCCAAGAATCGTTGGAGAAACAGGAGGTAAAGATTTTATTCTAGTACACCCTTCAGCGAATGTAAAGCAGGTGGCAGCTAACAGTATCAGAGGAGCTTTTGAATTTCAGGGACAAAAATGTTCGGCAGCCTCTAGAGCTTATTATCCAAAAAGTTTGTGGCCTCAAATCAAAGAGGAAATGGGCAGAGAATTAGCAACTATTTCCATGGGAAGTCCAGAAGATTTCAACAATTTCTTTACGGCCGTAATTCACGAAGGCTCTTTTGACAAGCTTGTTTCTTATATTGAGCAAGCTAAAAAAGATGCTGATGCTGAAATCATTTTTGGTGGCGGTTATGACAAGTCCAAAGGGTATTTTGTTGAACCCACAGTGATACTTACCTCCAACCCAAAATATGCCACGATGGAAACTGAATTGTTCGGACCAGTATTGACCATCCATATTTATGAAGATGCTCAGTGGAATGAAACCTTGAAATTGATTGATGAAACCTCTGAATATGCACTCACCGGTGCTGTGTTTAGCAGAGACCGTTATGCTGTAGCTGAAGCGGCAACAGCACTTCAAAATGCAGCAGGTAACTTCTATATAAACGACAAACCCACAGGAGCTGTGGTAGGGATGCAACCTTTTGGCGGAGCTAGAGCATCAGGAACTAACGACAAAGCTGGTTCGGCTCAAAATCTACTTCGTTGGGTATCTCCAAGAACTATCAAAGAAACTTTTGTTACCCCTGAGGATTATCGATATCCGTTTTTGGGATAATTACATTTTTCAATATACTACATGAAGCCTGATTTTTTCAGGCTTTTTTATGCAACACAAATCATTTTAATTCATTTTGTTAATGAAATCAAAAAATGTCTATATTTGGATATCAACAATCCAAATAACGCTGAAACTTATGAAAAAAACATTACTTTTTCTTTTGCTTACCTTTATTTACTCAAGTCAAGCTCAAAGTTTAGAGTGGGACCTCATCGCTCAAAGTTCAGAAACCAAAATACTTTATGATAGAGTTTTCGGACTATCCAAAATTACTTCAAAGGAAAAATCTGTAACAAGTTCGAATTATGTAAAGCAGGTCTATCACGAAATTCAAAGAGCAGATATGTTGACTCGCTGGCCAGCGTTTGAACATGTAAAACACCTCAGCAAACAAGCTCAAATTAATAAAGTGAACCCCATTATTGTGCTCATTTCTGATATAGAATATATACATCCAGAACTGGATCAAAATGATATATTGGAATTAAATCATGATGGAAAATACATTCTTAAATCTGGTATAGAGCAGCCTATATTAAAGAAGAGCGTACGATTAGCTGCACCTTTGTTGGGACAGAGCCGAGATGCTCAAATATCATTTGTTTTTGACCCAACTTTAGTTTTCACCACCACTCATGTGGAAGCAACATCACTTGAATTGGATGCTCACAACGGTAACGGGTTTCAAAAACTCATGCCTCATCAGAATATAACAGTGTATTTTAACAGTGCCGGGAAAAAAGATATTACTTTGAAAGTTGGGTTTTCAGACGGTTCCATAAAACTCATTTCTTCTTCTATTGAAATACTATCGAATCCTACTGTACATCAAAGTACTCAACAGGTTCAAACAATTCAAGCATCAATACCCTACCAAGGATACGGAGAAAGTGCTCCCATACTCGGACAAGCAGAATATGAAATTTATCTTGATAATGTTGACGGTGTGCTAGATAAGCCTATTTTCTTGATTGATGGATTTGATCCTGGAGACACCCGAAATACTTCAATGATCTATCAATCGTTGAATTTCCCTGGAGGAGGAAATTTGGGAGAAGTGGTGAGAAATGAAGGTTATGACGTGGTGGTGGTAAATTTTCCACAATATAACGTGGGAGACACCATGATTGATGGTGGTGCCGATTTTATCCAACGTAACGCCATGAGTTTGGTGGCATTGATTGGGCACATTAATACTTTAAAGGTAGGTGAAGCCCAAAATGTCATCATCGGACCCAGTATGGGTGGGTTGATTTCTCGCTATGCCTTGCGATATATGGAAATGAACACTCTCAACCATGACACACGTTTGTATATCTCATTTGACTCTCCGCATTTGGGAGCCAACATCCCAATTGGATTTCAACACCTCTTCAACTATATGGCTTTTGGCCCTCTTGGAGATGTAACCCTACAAGGAGTAGTTGATGGACTACTGCGAAGCACTGCTGCCCGACAAATGCTCATTGATCATTTTGAAGGACATTTGCAAGAGGGTAACGCCACTGAATTTAACAACGCTCAACAACTTCCTATTGGTGCTCCTAATTATAGAGATGCTTTTCAAACAGAACTCAACACGATGGGATTTCCAACTACGGTTAGAAATATCACCATTAGTAATGGGAGTAATGTAGGTGCTATGACCGGCACACCTGGCATGTGGGTTTTGAATGATTACACTGTGAATGCCTCACCTACTCAACGTGCTCGTTTCGATTTGCGATTTACCCCACCTGCTGGAGTTACCAATCAATTAGTAAGTAGGTTTAGAGCACAACAACAAATTATTGTTTGGTTGACTTTGTTTTCTAGTCAAGCAAATGCTGCTTCACCAGCAACTTCTTCTGGTTTAGATTCTGCCCCCGGTGGCACTTTTGAAATAGCAGAATTTGGAGGTGGTGATCCCACTCTTGATGATTTTATTGACAATCTTGCTATTGACAAATTTTGCTTTATTCCAACCTTGAGTTCTATGGCTGTTTCAAATCCAAATTGGTATGCAAATGTATCCGGTGCTGGTGCTAGTCCATTTGTAAATAGTTTTGTGCCCGCAGTTAATGAGCCACATGTAACATTAACCGCTGATAACGTAGCTTTTGCACTCAGTGAGATTTTTATTCCATTAAATGTCAATGAAGTTAACTTTTCAACTATCCAAGTGAAGAATCCAGTTGGTACATCACTGGAAGTTTATTTTCCTCAATCCATTTCAGACGCCAACTTAATTTTGAGAGATCTTAGCGGTAAAACTTTGTGGAATGAGTTTAGAACTACATGGCAGGGGTATGAAAACATAAACATCAACCTATCTTCAGGAATGTATCTATTTGAAATACATTCCCAAAATAATAGGCAAATACTGAAACTTATTAAAAACTAGAATTAACCAAACACCCAGTAAAAATTTACTGGGTGTTTTTTTTACATTGGAAGATACACTACCTTTTTAGTCTCAAAAAACTCTTCCTCAAAATAGTTAGATAATGGAAACTCAACGGCATGTTGAAATGATTGGAGTTCTGAACTTAAATCTCCACCTTTTAAGTAAAGAACCCCATTTGAAAAAGCATTTTTGTCTTTCTTTTTAATACTGTTTTGTATCCAACTCACAAAATCAGGCATATTGGTTACGGCACGACTCACCACAAAATCAAATTGATTTTTGACGGCCTCTGCTCTTTTTTGTTCAGCAGTTACATTTTTCAATCCCAAAGATGTAGACACCTCTTGAACCACCTTAATCTTTTTTCCAATCACATCAATGAGATAAAAATCAACTTCAGGAAAAAGAATGGCTAGAGGTATACCAGGGAATCCTCCTCCTGTGCCCACATCCATAATTTGAGTTCCCGGAACAAAAGAGGTTACTTTAGCAATGCCCAAAGAATGAAGGATATGACGTTCATAAAGTGCTTCAATATCCTTTCTTGAAATTACGTTGATTTTAGCATTCCATTCCACATACAAACTAGACAACTGTTCAAACTGATGTCTCTGATTCTCAGTTATATTCGGAAAATACTTTAAAATCAACTCCATATCTTATTTTTTAACAAAAGTAATCATTTGTGTGTTGAAATTTAATCATTGTTTAAACGTTATCATTTACATTAATGGCTACCTTTGTAAAAATTTTTTTTATATATGAATACCACAATTCCAAGCTTCTCAAAACAAGACAGTTTAAAGTTTTTTAGGACTCTTAACAGTAGGGTCAATCAGTACTTCAAAGAAAATAATCTCAAAAAAACAGGTAATTGGAAATTACATCTGAAAACCATTGTAATGTTTACTATTTTCTTAGCTCCTTATTTTATTTTACTTTCACTAAACATGCCCTTTTGGCTTTACCTTTTACTCAATGTTATCATTGGTGTTGGTATGGCAGGAGTAGGGATGAATGTTATGCATGATGGAAATCACGGTTCATATTCTAGCAAACCCTGGATTAATAAGATTATGGGGGGTAGTATTTATATATTAGCTGGAAATGTTTATAATTGGCAAGTGCAACACAATGTTTTACACCATACGTATACCAATATCCAAGGACATGACGAAGATCTTGATGCAGGTAGAGTGATGCGTTTTTCTGAAAGTGCAAATTGGAAGAGGTTTCATAGATTTCAACATTATTATTCCGTATTCCTTTATGGTTTATTGACTTTCAATTGGGCCATCACTACAGATTTTCTCCAAATGAAACGATATTTGAAAAGAAAGCTATCCTATGGTGAGTTTAAAAAACCTTCCATTCGTTGGACTACTTTAGTGATTACTAAAGTTATTTATTTCGGTATTTGGTTAGTTTTACCCATGTTGATTGGTATAACTTGGTGGAAAGTAGTATTAGGTTTTGTGGTGATGCATTATACCGCTGGACTTATTTTGAGTATTGTATTTCAATTAGCTCATATCGTTGAAGACACTCACACGCCATTACCAAACGAAGACGGTGAGTTAGAAACCACTTGGGCTGTTCACCAATTATTTACCACAGCAAATTTTGCTCCTAAAAATTGGTTAGTAAATTGGTATACCGGAGGTTTGAATCATCAAATTGAGCATCATATTTTTCCAAATATCAGTCATGTTCATTATGGAAAAATTTCTGAGATTGTGAAACAAACTGCGAAAGAATGTAATCTTCCCTACTACGAATTCAAAACGATGCGTGAGGCCATGTATTCACATTTCAAACATTTGAAAGAGCTTGGAAGAAATCCACAATTGGCCTAGGAAATAAGTTGAATTTTATCGAAATTGCGGCCTTAAACAACACCACATTCCATGAATTTTTTATCGGATAGAATTAATAATTTGTCAACTTCGCAAACGTTGGCGATGGCAGCTTTAGCCAGAGAATTAAAAGCTCAAGGAAAAGACATTATCAGTTTAAGTCTAGGCGAACCTGATTTTAATACTCCAGATTTTATTAAAGAGGCAGCAAAAAAAGCAATTGACGAAAATTACAGCACCTATTCACCTGTTGATGGATATTCAGAACTAAAAGACGCCATTTGCAGAAAATTCAAAAGAGATAACAATTTAGATTATAAACCGGCAAATATTGTGGTATCCACCGGTGCTAAGCAATCGCTTTATAATATTGCTCAAGTGATGTTGAATGATGGTGATGAAGTCATCTTACCCGCTCCATATTGGGTAAGCTATTTCGAAATCATTAAAATGTCTGGTGGAATTCCGGTAGAAGTCCCGACTTCTGTTGAAAGCGATTTCAAAATTACCCCCGAACAATTAGAAAAAGCCATTACCCCAAAAACCAAAATGATTTGGTACAGTTCGCCTTGTAATCCGAGTGGGTCTGTGTACAATAGAGAAGAACTTACTGCTTTATCTGAGGTTCTTAAAAAATATCCAAACATATATGTGGTTGCTGATGAGATTTATGAACACATCAATTTCTCAGGAACTTTTTGCAGCATTGCTTCCGTTCCAGGCATGTTTGAAAGAACCATTACCGTAAATGGTGTCGCCAAAGCTTTCGCCATGACAGGATGGAGAATCGGTTACATCGGAGCATCGGAATTTATTGCTAAGGCATGCACGAAAATGCAAGGTCAAGTTACCTCTGGAGCCAATTCTATTGCTCAACGAGCTACAATTGCCGCTGTAGATGCCGACCCAAAAGTGTTGAATTATATGGTGGAAGCATTTCACAAAAGAAGAGATTTAGTCGTTGGTTTAATCAAAGAAATTCCAGGTTTAAAAATTAATGTTCCTGAAGGTGCATTTTATGTATTTCCGGATGTATCCTCATTCTTTGGAAAAACATTACGGGGCACATTCATTAAAGACGCAACTGATTTCTCAATGTATTTATTAGCCGAAGCCAACGTAGCAACCGTCACCGGAGATGCCTTTGGAAACCCCGATTGCATTCGATTTTCCTATGCAACCAGCGAAGAATTGCTCACCGAAGCCATGCGAAGAATCAAAGAAGTTTTAGCTTAAACAGATACAGCCTCAAGGAAACTTGGGGCTTTTTTTATAACTTTGGCGTGACCACAAGGGTCGGGCTTTCCGCTCTATCTTTTTTTGCCCCGATTGCATCGATGCAAAAAAAGGATGCCGCTGCAATCCCTCACGCAAACCCTGCTCAATTAGACCATGAAAACAAAAATCCTCCTCCTCGGTTCCGGTGAACTCGGAAAAGAATTTGTTATCGCTGCACAACACATTGGCCAAACCATCATTGCTGTTGATAGTTATGAAAATGCACCTGCGATGCAAGTAGCTCACGGTTTTGAAATCATCAATATGTTAGATGGTGCCGAACTCGACCGAATTGTAGCCAAATACCAACCCGATTTGATAGTTCCCGAAATAGAAGCCATTAGAACCGAACGTTTTTATGACTATGAAAAGCAAGGCATAACCGTTGTTCCCTCTGCGAAAGCAGCAAATTTCACCATGAACAGAAAAGCCATTCGCGATTTAGCTTCCAAAGAATTAGGTTTACGAACGGCAAATTATCGCTACGCAACTTCAGAAGAAGAATTAGAAAAAGCAGTTTCAGAAGTTGGAATTCCTTGTGTCGTGAAACCTTTAATGAGTTCCTCCGGAAAAGGACAATCTACCATCAAATCAACCGAAGATATTGCGAAAGCCTGGAAGTATGCTGTAGAAGGTTCTCGTGGTGATGTGGTAGAGGTAATCGTGGAAGCATTTGTTAATTTTAATTCTGAAATCACATTATTGACCGTCACTCAAAACAATAATTTGCCCACATTGTTTTGTGCTCCCATTGGTCACCGACAAGAACGAGGCGATTATCAGGAAAGTTGGCAACCCGCTAATGTTTCGGAAAAAGATATTTTGGAAGCTCAAGACATGGCAAGAAAAGTAACCGAATCCTTAGGCGGAGCTGGATTATTTGGAGTGGAATTTTTCCTTACGGATGAAGGTGTGTATTTCTCCGAATTATCACCAAGACCACACGACACAGGAATGGTCACCTTAGCCAGAACACAAAATTTTAATGAATTTGAACTGCATTTACGAGCAATTTTGAGTTTACCTATAGCCAAAATTACCTTAGAAAAAGCCGGTGCGAGTGCCGTTATTTTAGCTACTGAAAATTCTACCAATCCAACTTATTCAGGCATTGAAAAAATTGCAGGTTTACCCAAAACAGATTTCAGAATTTTTGGAAAACCTACTTCACGTCCTTATCGGAGAATGGGTGTTGCTTTAGTAAATGACTCGTTGGAAACTCCAATGCAAGAAATTATTGAAAGAGCAAAAGATGCAGCAAGATTGGTAAAAGTAAATAGTTAATGGCTTTGATTTTAGATAACATAGCAAAAATTGTTTCACTTTCTAAAGAGGAAAAACAACTGTTTTTGTCTAAAATTGAAATGCAACAATACAAAGCCAAAACCATT
The DNA here is from genome assembly GCA_046293575.1 of Flavobacterium sp. Lineage (GTDB taxonomy): Bacteria > Bacteroidota > Bacteroidia > Flavobacteriales > Flavobacteriaceae > Flavobacterium. Next base: position 12,639 of record JBKBOP010000030.1, read on the forward strand.
TTGCACAACCCCGGAGAAATTTGCAAGGAATCTTTTTTTGTCAATTCTGGAGTACTGAGAAGTTTCAACATCAATGACAATATTGTGGAACATGTGCTACATTTTGCTTGTGAAGGTTGGTGGATGGGTGATATGTACAGTTTGCTTTCGCAAAAACCGGGTAATTTGTTTATTGAAGTTTTAGAAGATTCAGAAGTGGTTGTGTTATCAAAAGAAAACCAAGATCAATTGTATTTTGAAATTCCGAAACTTGAACGCTTTTTTAGAATTTTAACCGAAAACTCATTAGTTGCTCATCAAGAGCGATTGATGGACAATTTGAGTTTACCCGCTGAAGAACGCTTTGAAAAATTTTACCACAAATACCCTAATCTAATTCAAAGAATACCCCAACGTCACATAGCTTCCTACATTGGGGTAACCCCTGAATTTTTTAGTAAACTAAAAAAGAAAATATTAAAAAACCGTTAGTTCTTTATGAACTTATGGTGAGCAACTCCATTTTCATGAATAATTTCAAGTATGTAGGTGGCCGGAGGCAATTTTTGAGTTTCAATTTTTGCTTGGCCGATGGTATGCTTTTTATAGGTAAGCAACTGTCCAGTTAAAGCATAAATCTTTGTTTCAAACACATCAATAGGTGATTCTATATTCAAGATGTTATGAGCTGGATTGGGGTACATTACGAATTGAACTTTTTGAGAATCATCAATGCTTAGAGGTGGTGCAGCTTTTAAATTAATAACACAAAAATTTCCTTGACTGCCAGAAGTACCTGAATAATTACCGGTCCAACACGCAGAATATAAGGAGCTATATCCAAATGTTGAGGTACTATTTGCATCTAAACTTCTGGTAGTTCCTGTAAAACCAGAGTGTCTAATTTCTATCAAAAGATTTCCTCCGGTATATAGCCAAGGGGTATCAAACACTATTTCAGGACCAAAAAGATTTGGAGAAGCTCCTGAGGGAAAACTTTCAGCAGGAATTACCAACGAGCCAAGTCTCACTTGTGTTTGAGTGCCCACCACATTGTTTTCAAAAGTTAAACTTCGATTTACAGGATCTACAGAACCACTTAAATAAATATCGAAGTTAGCAAAAGCAAAATCAGCCGCAGGCCATGGCCCAGTTGAGTTTGCAGGAATTCTATAACTTATAGATGTTATTTCTTTACCAACAAGATCTGTTAATTGTGATGCGGCAATTAGCTGTTGATAAGTTCGTTGTGCAGTGGCCATTGGGCCTATAAAAGTTGCAGTGCCTTGAGCATTAGAGTATCCCATGGGAATTACGCTCTCAACAGGTTCATTAAACAATACATTTTCAAAGTCCATTTGGGCTTTTAAATCTTGTACGTTTAAAGTTGTTATGGCAATAAAGACCAGAGAGACAACCAAATTAAAGTGTAGTTTTTTTATCATAATGTTGTTTTTTAGAAATTTAAATGTAACAATTTAACATCTTTTTAAGTGCTAATTCTGTAATTATCACAAAATAGCTATTCATTGTTAAAAGTTTGATTTTAAAACAAACATTTAATGTACTAGAATAAGTAATGATGTTATCAGTAAAAAATATCTTTACAATCGAATCAAAATTTAGAAATATAGAAAGTAAAATGTTTTGAAAACTGTCGATCCATTTTTTACTTTTTAACGTCTAATTTCATCCATCATTTGTAAAAGTTCTAATGAATATTTCAGTGGCATATTTGGGCTTTCTTTGAGACCTCTATAAAGACACTCATTTACGTGTTCAATTTCAAAAATATATCCAAAGCCTAAAGCGTCACTTTTTTCAACTTGTGCAGGTAATCCATTTAACACAAGTACATGCTCATTTTGTTGATGAAATCTGTCCTCGATTATAATCTTTCCTTTAGTTCCGTAAATTTCACATTTAATGTTGGTAAATGTTTCGAAAGAAGAAAATAACGCGGCTGTTTTGCCTTCAGAATATGACAGCAGTACAGAACAAGATGCATCTACTCCTGAATCTGTATAACGTAATGAAGAATGGATAGTTTCTGGTTTACCCATTAAAAGCAAAGAAATAAATAATGGATATATACCAATATCAAGTAATGAACCTCCGCCTAAAGCGGGGTCAAAAAGTCTACTTTTAGGATTATAATCCACTTTAAAACCAAAGTCAGCAGAAAGATGAATAATTTCTCCGATTTCTCCATTTTGGATAGTATATTTTATTTTGTGAATGTTCGGAAGACAACTCGTCCACATAGCTTCCATTAAAAAAGTATTATTTTCATGGGCAACCTCCATCATTTTCTCAGCTTCTGATTTGTTGATAGATAATGGTTTTTCACATAGAACTGCTTTTTTATTTTGCAAACAAAGTACAGAATGCTCCATGTGAAAACTGTTTAGAGTGGCAATATAAATTACGTCAATATCTTTGTTTTTTGCTAATTCTTCATACGTTTCAAAAAAATAGTTTGCTCCGTGCTTTATAGCAAAAGCTTTTCCTCTAGTGCTATCATTTGAAGCACAAGCCATGAGAATAGCATTTTCACTTAATGATAAATCACTCGCAAATGTATCTGCAATCTGGCCGCATCCCAAAATTCCCCACCTGATTTTATGTTCTCTTGAAATCATCATTCCCTATTTTACATAAAAGTAAATAATTTAATGCAAACGAATCTATTCAGCTGTTTTTCATTATAAAATTTCTTAATCTATGTTAAGTAATCGCTGTAACTATCGGTCGTAAATTTGTCATGTAAAAATTAATACAAATAGAAGTTATGGAAACAACAACTTTACACAAAGCCAACAGTAGAGGTCACGCCGACCACGGTTGGTTACAAGCCTATCACAGTTTTAGTTTTTCTAATTGGTACAATCCTGAAAAAGTGCATTTTGGTGTGTTGCGTGTATTAAATGATGATACCATTGCAGCAGGAATGGGATTTGGAATGCACCCACACGACAATATGGAAATCATAACAATCCCTTTAGAAGGAGACTTAGCTCACAAGGATAGTATGGGAAATGAAGCTATCATTAAGTTTGGTGATGTTCAGGTGATGAGTGCAGGGACAGGAGTCAGACATAGTGAATTTAATCCAAATGCCGACCAAAGAACAAAATTATTACAAATTTGGTTGTTTCCAAATCGGCAAAATGTTGAGCCACGATACCAACAAATATCACTTAACGTAGAGGATAGACACAACCGATTACAGCAGATTTTATCTCCTCATTCTGAAGACGAAGGTGTTTGGATTCATCAGGACGCTTGGTTCCATATGGGCAAGTTTGAAGAAGGTATTTCTACTGAGTATGAACTCAAAAAGAAAGGTAATGGCATCTACTTGTTTGTCATTTCGGGAACAATTAGTATAAACGATACTGTTTTAGAGACTCGAGATGCTATCGGTATTTCAAACTCACAAAAAATAAATATAAAAGCTGAAACACACGCCGAATTCCTCATCATAGATCTTCCAATGGAACTATCACATTGATTTTTCAACTATTATTTTTAACAATAGTTTGTCTAAAATGAGTATTTTTACAAAAATTAACTCAATAATTATGACAACAAACATTTCAAAATTTTGGTCTAAAAGCTTCCTTATGATGAGCTTACTTTTTCTAGTTATTTCTTGTAAAAAAGAAGATGGGCCTGAACAAATAGCAGAGAAATTTCTAACCCATATTTCCAAAGCTGAATTCAAAGAAGCTAAAGAATATTGCGATGAAAAATCTGCTGGGTTTTTAGATATGATGGCTGGTATGGTTGGAGAAAACAAACCAACTGAAGAAGAGGCTGGTACAATTGAAATCATTAAAAGTGAAATCAATGAAGACAAAGCTAAAGTAACCTACAAAAACTCTAACGAAGAGGGAGAAAAAACTCTTGATTTAGTGAAAGTTGATGACAAATGGTTAGTGACCATCGATAAAGAAAATCAAAATAAAGAAGAAGGTGCTCCAGCATTTGATGAAGATGAAGATGACGAAGGTATGCTTTTCGATGAGGAAGATTCTATTGAAGTTTCAGAAGAATAAACTTCACATTACCAACACATTAAGCATGAACAAGTGGAAGAAAACAATATTCGCCTTGTTCATGCTTTTTTTATGTGCATTCATTTTTTATAAATTGTTCTTTTATTTAGACACCAAATCCGAACAAAGAGCGATTCAGCAACATAGAGAAATTACGAGATTAAATGATGATGAAATTTCTTTAATCCAAGAAGGAGATATTATTTTGCGAAGAGGATTTGGTTTTTTTAGTGACTTGGTTTCAACTCGACTGAATGATTCCAATATTGATGTTACCCACGCAGGCATTCTGACTTTTATGAATGGAAAGTGGTATGTTATACATTCGCTTTCTAGTGATGTAACTCCTGTTGATGGTATGCAAATACAATCTCTCGAAAAGTTCCTACGATATTCACAACCCAATAAAATCATTGTGAGTAGAATCAAAAACTTCACTCCAGAAAATGGGCATAGAATCACAACTATTGCTAAAGACTATCTTCAGCGGAAAATTCCTTTTGATCATATGGGTGATTTTGAGAATGATGACCAACTGTATTGCACCGAACTCATCTGGAGAATTCTTGAAAAAGAATTAAATTTTTTGGAACTCCCCAAAGAAGAAGAACCAAGAAAAAAACTGTTTTACACTATGAACGGACTTTATGATGCAAACTATTTTGATGTTATTCTAAATCAATACCAACAAAAAATTGTTGATTAATATTGTATTTTTGTAATCCAACTCAATAAAACAAAATGAAAGCATATGTATTTCCCGGACAGGGAGCCCAATTCACAGGAATGGGCAAAGAACTATACGAACAATCTACTTTAGCAAAAGAACTTTTTGAAAAAGCCAATTCCATCTTGGGTTTTAGAATAACTGATATTATGCTCAGCGGAACCGCAGAAGATTTAAAAGAGACCAAAGTAACACAACCCGCAGTATTTCTACATTCTGTGATTTTAGCCAAAACCTTATCAGATTTTCATCCTGATATGGTAGCTGGACATTCATTAGGAGAGTTTTCTGCTTTGGTTGCCAATGGAACTTTATCTTTTGAAGACGGACTGAAATTGGTTTCTCAAAGGGCGTTGGCTATGCAAAAAGCTTGTAAAAAGGCACCATCAACCATGGCGGCAGTTTTAGGTCTTGACGACAGAATTGTGGAAGAAGTATGTGAAACAATACCGGGAGTGGTAGTGGCTGCCAACTACAATTGTCCGGGACAACTAGTTATTTCTGGCGAAACGACTGCTGTTGAAACGGCTTGTGAAGCCATGAAAGCTGCTGGAGCAAAGAGAGCCTTGTTGTTACCTGTTGGAGGAGCTTTTCATTCTCCCATGATGGAACCCGCTCGTGAAGAACTCTCAGCTGCCATTGAGGCAACACTTTTTTCGAAACCCATTTGCCCAGTGTATCAAAATGTGACTGCTTTTGCGGTTTCTGACCCATATGAAATCAAAAAGAATTTAATCACACAACTTACAGCCCCTGTTCGTTGGACACAATCTGTAAACCAAATGATCGCCGATGGAGCAACTAGTTTTACCGAGGTTGGCCCAGGAAAAGTATTGGTTGGACTAGTAAATAAAATCAATAAAGAGGTAGAAACTATTTCTGTATAATAAAAGCTAGGCACTTGATTTGCCAGCAATGAATTTTTTAACTTCAAAAACATTAACAAAATGAAAAAAACACTTTTAGGATTGGTATTGATGGGAGCTTTATTTGTAGTTTCTTGTAAAGAAAAAACAACCGAAGAAAAAGTAGAAGACGCAGTTGAATCTGTAGGCAACGATATCGAAAAAACAGCCGAAGAAGTTGGAGGTGCAATTGAAAATGCTGTTGATGAAACAGGTCAAGCTATAGAAAACGCCTTAGACTAAACAGAATAAACATTTAAAAACAACTAATTCTGGAACTGAATAATTAAAAATTATCCCCATCATAAAAATGGGGTCTTTTTATTTTAATTCGTTGGCCAATGGAGAATGATTGTTTAATATTCCGGTAACGAGAATTTTGTTTTGGAATTTTTCAAAAAAAATGTACCAGGTTGTTCGGGGGTTTGAATGATAAAAAAAATAATTTTTACCCAGAAAATGAATCTCTGTTGGGGTTGATTTATATACTCCAAATTTTAAATTTTTTTCAATTGCTTCATAAATTTTAGCAACATATTCCTCCGCAGATTCAATAAAACCAAAATATTCTTTTTTATATAAGATGATAACTAAATCGTTAAGATAAGTAATTACTTGAGGAGAAATAATGATCTCTATTTTCCCCACCATTCTCGTATTTTTTTAATCGAAATTGCTTTTGCTTCTTCAACAGTATAACCTCTTTCAAACTCCTTTTCAAAATCAAAATCTTTTCCAATTCCTTGCGATTTGGTTTTTCCATAAAGGGAAGCTGGCTCTTCAACTTTATCTTTTTTTGGCTTTTTATCTTTCATACTGGTCTGATTTTAAACAAATTTAATAAAAAAGACTCAGCTTCTAATTTTTTGCTCCCATTTCCAAGCACTTTCTAAAGCTTGCTCCAAGGAGAGTTCAGTTTTCCAGCCCAAAACTGTATTGGCTTTATCGGTATTAGCATAGGCAATAGTTATATCTCCTTCTCTTCTACCAACAATTTTATAATTCAGCTTTTGATTACTTACTTTTTCAAAAGCTTTAATGACCTCTAATACGGAACTACCTTTACCAGTACCCACATTGAAGATTTCAATTTTTTCTTTGTTTTTGCTTTCAAGCAATCGCTGAAGTGCCACAACATGAGCTTTAGCCAAATCAACCACATGAATGTAGTCCCTAACCGCTGTTCCATCCGGAGTTGGATAATCATTTCCAAAAACGGAAAGTTCATTTCGTAACCCCAATGCTGTTTGGGTAATAAAGGGTACTAAATTTTGAGGCACTCCAATTGGAAGTTCACCTATCTCTGCTGTAGGATGAGCTCCAATGGGATTAAAATACCGCAATAAAATAGCATTAATGTTAGAGACTTTGGACACATCTTGAATTATTTCTTCTCCGATTTGTTTGGTATTTCCGTAGGGAGACATGGCTTTTTGGATAGGAGCATCCTCAGTAATTGGCATTTTTTCGGCTTGACCATAAACAGTACAAGACGAACTAAATATAAAATGAGCATTTTCTTTTTTCTCAAATTCTTGTAAAAGATATACCAATGCACTTATATTGTTTTCATAATATAACAAAGGATTTTCTACACTCTCCCCCACTGCTTTCGATGCAGCAAAATGAATTACCCCAGAAATATCATTATGCTTTTTAAAAAAACTTTGAACTTCAATTTTGTTTCTAAGTTCTAATTTTTCAAAATGTGGTTTATGTCCAATAATATTTTGAATACCCTCTAAAACCTCAATAGAAGAATTTGATAAGTTATCAATAAGTATGGGCTCAAAACCAGCATTGTGTAATTCTACTACGGTGTGTGAGCCAATAAACCCTAAACCACCAGTGACAAGAACTTTCATAGTTATCGGTTTAAAAACTCCAAAATAGCATCAGTAATAAAATTTATTTGATCATCATCCAATTCAGAATGCATAGGTAATGAGATCACTTCGTCTACCAATTGATTGGTTACCGGAAAATCCTCTTCTTTGTATCTTGGATCCAAATAAGCTTTTTGTTTATGCAACGGA
>JBKBOP010000031.1:0-20341 GCA_046293575.1 Flavobacterium sp.
TTTGCCTTTCCCTCTTTGTTGTGCAAATTCAACTGCCGTTTTTTGTCATAGAAGCTGTTCTCGTCATGATGAGCGAGCAGGTTTTTGACGAGAAGGCGTTTGTTGATCATTTTTTTAGTTTACAGTCGCAGTCGCAGTTTACAGTCGCAAAAATAATCTTTGAAAAACTACTGAGACTGAAAACTGAGACTGGAAACTTTTTTAAAGAACCTTACTCCCCCTACTTTCCACCCAAATTTCAAACCAATCTTGAATATCCCAATGAATCTGGGTGGCTTTTTGAAGTTGTTGTATTCTGCCGGGATTGGTAGTTCCTACCACAGGCAAAATACCAGAAGGATGACGCATGACCCAAGAAAGCAAGAGGATGTCTCCACCTACTTCATATTTTTCAGAAAGCTTCACCAAAACCTTTTTGAGTCTACGGGTTTGTTCCGTATCGGCTCTAAAGACGTCTCCAAGGGGATTCCAAGCCATGGGTCTGATTTGGTATTGCATCATATAATCCAAACTACCATCGGTCATAGGGTCTACATGAGTGGCCGAAAATTGAATTTGATTGACAGTAACTTCTGTCTTGGAACGTATCAACTCCGTTTGTGAATTCGTAAAATTAGACACCCCAAAAGACAAAATTTTATCTTGTGATTTTAAAATTTCTATGGCTTCTGCAATTTCGTTAGGCTCCATCAACGGACTCGGACGGTGAAGCAATAGCACGTCTACATAATCGGTTTTTAAATGTCTTAGAGATTCTTCCACCGACCAAATAATATACTCTTTAGAATAATTGTAATGTTTGAGTCGGTTGTCTCTGGAAGGAGCCACATATTGAATCCCGCATTTTGTAATGTAGCGAACTTGGTCTCTGTTGATGCCTGAGTTTTTAAAAGCTGTTCCAAATTCAGCCTCTGTGGTGTAAGCACCGTAGATATCTGCATGATCAAAAGTATGAATTCCGTTTTCAAAAAAAAGGCGGATGAGTTGAGCCATTTCTTTTGATGTGAAATTTTTCCCCCAAGCACCCCAATTCATCGTGCCTGCGATAAGGGGAGAATAGTTAATATTCATGATTTTAAAAATTTAATTATGATCGTAAAACAATCGTTTGGATATTGGTCTAAAATTATAAAACAAAATCATAAATCACTCTTAAATACTAGGGTTTTGGTCAACTTTTAACGCTCTGTTAACATCGTGCATGAAATTAAATTTTCAATTTGCGTCGTGCTTTTTTAACAGTTTAAACCTAGCTAAAATAAAGGAAATCATGGAAGAGACCACTACTATGGACATTAGGGCCATAAATGAAAAGATTGAAAGAGAAAGTGCCTTTATCGACCTGCTGACGATGGAAATGAATAAGGTCATTGTGGGTCAGAAACACATGATCGAACGATTGCTCATTGGTTTGTTGGGACAAGGACATATCTTATTGGAAGGTGTTCCCGGATTGGCAAAAACCTTAGCCATCAACACACTTTCACAAGCCGTTCAAGGTTCGTTTAGCAGAATTCAGTTCACACCAGATTTACTTCCTGCCGATGTCATTGGAACTATGATTTACAACGTCAAGCAAAACGAATTCTCTATTAAAAAGGGACCCATTTTTGCCAACTTTGTACTCGCCGATGAAATTAACCGTGCTCCTGCCAAGGTGCAATCGGCTTTACTAGAAGCCATGCAAGAAAAGCAAGTGACCATTGGTGATACCACTTTTAAACTGGACAAACCCTTCTTGGTATTGGCCACCCAAAACCCTATTGAACAAGAAGGAACCTATCCGCTTCCAGAAGCTCAGGTCGACCGTTTTATGTTGAAAACCGTGATTGACTTTCCAAAAATGGAAGAAGAACGCATGGTGGTTCGTCAAAACCTTAAAGGGGCTTACGAAAAAGTGAATTCGGTCATTAGTACAGAACAGATTCTCAGAGCCCAAGAGGCTGTTAGAGAAGTTTATATGGATGAAAAAATAGAAAAATACATTCTTGATATCATTTTTGCTACGCGTTACCCTGAAAAGTACAATTTAGAAAGTCTAAAACCCCTGATTAGTTTTGGCTCATCCCCACGTGGAAGCATCAATTTAGCTAGTGCTGCCAAGTGTTTTGCTTTTATTAAACGCAGAGGGTATGTCATCCCCGAAGATGTAAGAGCAGTGGTGCACGACGTCTTAAGACACAGGATTGGAATTACCTATGAAGCCGAAGCCGAAAACATCACTTCGGTGGACATTATCAATAAGATTGTTAATCAGATTGAAGTACCTTAAAATTTAGTTTTCAGTCTCAGTGTTCAGTGTTCAGTGTTCAGATTTTACTGAAACTGTCAACTGAGACTGCCGACTGAGACTGCCGACTGAAAAATGGAAACGAAAGAACTTTTAAAAAAGGTACGTAAGATTGAAATAAAAACCCGAAGATTGAGTGATCACATCTTTTCGGGAGAATACCACACGTCTTTTAAAGGAAGGGGGATGACCTTTTCGGAAGTACGTCAGTACCAGTTTGGAGATGATATTCGTCAAATTGACTGGAATGTTACGGCACGTTACAACGAACCCTATATAAAAGTTTTTGAAGAAGAACGAGAATTGACCATGATGCTCGTCGTTGACATCAGTGGCTCTGAAAACTTTGGTACGCAAAACCAACTCAAGAGCGATATGGTGACAGAAATTGCTGCTACACTCGCTTTTTCGGCCACTCAAAACAACGATAAAATTGGATTGATTCTTTTTAGTGATGACATCGAATTATATATTCCTCCAAAAAAAGGGAAATCACATGTCTTAAGGATTATTCGTGAATTGATAGAATTTAAACCCAAAAGCAAAAAAACAAATATCTCCAATGCATTGAAATTCCTCTCGGGTGTGCAAAAGAAAAAAGCCATTGTCTTTTTGATTTCCGATTTTATCAGTGATGATGATTACGAAAAAACATTGAAAATTGCCGGTAAAAAGCACGATGTGACGGGCATTAGGGTGTATGATACCCGCGAAGCTGAAATACCTAATGTGGGCATGGTCGCTATGACCGATGCTGAAACAGGACTCACCCAATGGATCAACACCAGCTCCAAACAAGTGCGAATGAATTATGCGAAGTATTTCCATCAAAAATCTGAATATTTTAAGGAAACCTTCTCGCGTTGTGGTTCCGGTTCTTTGAGTACCCGAACGGATGAAAGCTATGTCACCAAACTATTAGGCTATTTCAAATCAAGATAAAGAGTACATGAGAAACAAAAAAACACTACCATCAAGTTTATTCCTCAACCATTCGTGGTTGTGGAGTGTTGTGTTTTTGTTATTCTCAACCCTATCCATTGGTCAAGAAAAAAGAATCGTCACGAAAATTGATTCCACTAAGGTCACATTTGGTTCGCAAATGACCCTTTCCTTGAGCACTACTGTAGATACGTTGTCCCGTGTACAATTCCCAGAAGGTAATTTCTTTGGCTCGTTGGAAGTATTAGAAAATTATCCCACAGACACCCTCAAAGAAAAAGATCGCTATCAACTTGTCAAACGTTACGGGTTGACCCAATGGGATAGTGGCCGTTATACGATTCCTAGGCTAGAGGTGATCATCAATGATAAAAAGTTTTACAGTGATAGCATCCAAGTAGAAATCCTTACTGTTGCTGTAGATACACTCAAGCAACCCCTTTTCGACATTAAGGATATACAACAAGCGAGTACACCCATCAATTGGTGGGTTTGGTTGCTACTTTTAGCAAGTTTACTCCTCCTAGCAACTGCCGTTTACTTTTTCGTCAAACGCAAAAAGAAACTAACAACACAAGAAGAGGTAATATTTGCAACTCCCATTGAAAAAGCGACTACCCAATTGAAAAAATTGGAAGAAAAACAGTTGGTTGAACGAGGAGAAATAAAAGGATACTATTCAGAATTGACGGATATTGCCCGAACGTATATTGAAGAAGTCATGCAAGTGCCCGCCATGGAAAGCACTACTTCAGAATTGATGGTAGCTCTTAAAAAAACGATGGTAAAGAAGAAGTTTTCATTGAGTCCTGAAACCCTTGAAAATCTTGAAAAAGTATTGAAGCAAGCCGACTTAGTGAAATTTGCCAAATCTAAACCTTTGGAATTTGAGATTGTAGCCGACCGAGAAAAAATTGAAAAAAGCATCTTTACTATTGACGCTTCATTACCCGAAGAAGTTGAAGATGAAATTGATGATGAAGAACTACAAAGAGTAGCCTTACTCAAAAAGAAACAGAAACAACGAAGAACCTTAATAGGTATGATCAGTGCTTTGATGATTACTGGCTTGCTTGTGTTTTTCGTGGCTCGATTTGGGATGGATTATCTAAGAGAACACTTTATTGGATACGAAGCCAAAAGCTTGTATGAAGGCACTTGGATTACCAGTGAATATGGCAATCCTCCAGTGAAAGCAGAAACGCCTAAAGTGTTGAAACGACTTGACAATACGTTGCTCGTTCCTGAAAAGGTATTGAACAACACCGAAGACTTGAGCATTTTTGGATTTGGTTCCCTCACAGAACCGGTGCACATCATGATTACCCACATGACTTTCCCTGAAGGAACAGAAATCGATGTAGAAAGCGGCATTGAAAAAGCAGTGTTGGGGTTAGAAACCAGAGGGGTGGAAGTTCAATCTTTCTTAAAAGACGATTTTACCATGGGAAGTTATACTGGCTCTAGAGCCAATGGTCGATGTAAAATTAAAGACGGGAAAGGAACCAAAACAGCAAACTACGAATTCATTTACCTTAACGTAAAAACCACTACCGTACAAATTTTAGTAGTTACGGAAGAAAACAATGAATTTGCTACCAAAGTGGGTAAACGCGTCATTGAATCAATTGAAGTACAAAATGTAAAGCAACCATGAGTGAAATAACGTTTTTATACCCTCAGTTTTTCTGGTTGTTTGCCTTGTTACCAGCAGCCATTGCTTGGTATTGGTGGAAGTATAAAAAACAAACGCCAACCTTGACCATGAGTAGCTTGAAGGGTTTTCAAAACACCAATTCTTGGCTCGCCAAACTAAGACCCTTTTTGTTTGTTTTTAGAGTTCTGGCTTTATCTCTCATCATCGTAGCGATGGCAAGACCTAGAACCGTTGATATCAGCAAAAAAACCAAAACCACTCGAGGCATTGATATCGTGATGGCTATTGACGTTTCTGGAAGTATGTTGGCAAGAGACCTTAAACCCAACCGACTAGAATCGCTTAAAAAAGTAGCAGCCAACTTTGTAAAAGACCGCCCCAATGACCGGTTTGGAATTGTATTGTATGCCGCTGAGAGTTATACCAAAACCCCAGTGACAAGTGACAAAGGAATCATATTAAGTGCCATTCAATCTATTAAATACGACATGGCTCTGAAAGACGGAACAGCCATTGGCATGGGACTTTCCACTGCGGTGAATCGTTTGAAAGACAGTAAAGCAAAAAGTAAAATTATTATTCTCTTGACCGACGGAGTGAACAATGCAGGTTTTATTGAGCCAGAAACTGCCTCAGATATTGCCAGAGAATTTGGAATTAAAGTGTACACCATCGGTATTGGCACCAATGGTAATGCAGAATCTCCTTATGCTTATGCCCCTGGGGGAGGTTTTTTATATCGTATGATGCCCGTGGAAATTGACGAGGTCTTGATGAAAAGCATTGCCAAAAAAACAGATGGAAAATATTTCCGTGCCACCAGCAATAGTAAGTTAGAAGAAATTTACAATGAAATTAACCAATTAGAAACCACAGAAGTGGAAGAACAAAAGTTTTACCACTATGACGAGAAATTTCGACCGCTTGCTTTATTGGCAGGTTTGTTGCTTGTATTTGAATTTATTATAAGACACACCTTGTTTAGAGGATTTATTTAGAATACTATGTTTGAGTTTGATGAGAAAAAATACTTTTATCTGTTTGCCCTCCTTCCGGTGATGGCATTGGTATTTGCATGGTATTGGTTTTGGAAAATCAAAAAACAGAAAAACTTTGGCTCCAAAATTCTTCTGGAAAAGCTTGCTCCTGAAACCTCCATTTTTAAACCTTCTCTAAAGTTTTTTCTGTTATTACTCATTTTGAGTGCCTTGGTTATCGCTTTGGTCAATCCCAAAATTGGTTCTAAAATGGAAACCGTCAAACGGGAAGGAATTGATCTTGTTTTCGCTATTGATGTTTCCAAAAGTATGTTGGCTGAGGATGTTGCCCCCAATCGATTAGAAAAAACCAAACAAATTGTTTCACAAATTATTAATCAATTGGGAAGCGATCGCATTGGGATTGTGGCCTATGCTGGTGCAGCCTTTCCTTTGCTTCCCATCACCACAGATTATGGTGTAGCCAAGATGTACCTGCAAAGCATGAACACCGATATGGTATCTTCTATGGGTACTTCGCTTCAAGACGCGTTAGATTTATCATTGGATTTTTTTGATGAGGAAAGTGATACCAGTAAATTAATCATATTGATTTCCGACGGAGAAGACCACGAAGCTGGTTGGCAAACTGCCGTGGAAAGAGCACATAAAATGAACACCAAAATTATTTCTGTGGGAGTAGGTACAGAAAAAGGGGGACCCATACCAATCAAAAGAGGTGGTGTTGTTCAAAATTTCAAAAGAGATTGGAATGATGAAGTAGTGGTCACTCAGCTTAATCAAGAAAATCTAAAACAAATTGCCGCGGGAACTAAAGGGGGATATATTTTAGGAAACAGCACCAAAGAAGTAATAGACTATGTCAATAAAGCTTTGGAAAACATTGAAAAAACAGAATTTGAGACTACACAAATAGCTGATTTTAAATCGCAATTCCAATGGTTTTTGGGTATTGCCTTTTTATTATTGTGGTTGGACATTTTCTTATTGGAACGAAAAACCGACTGGATATCGAAGTTGAACCTTTTTAATGAAAGAAAGAAATGAGAAGTTGGATGATGATGTTAATGATGGCTTTTGTTGTTGGAGGTTTTGCTCAAAGCACCAAACCACCCAAAGACCAAGCACTCTCAAAAGGAAACAAAGAATTTAAAGCCGGAAGTCTTGCTGATGCTGAGGCACAGTACAGAATTTCTAAATCGACTGATGTTTCTGGAAGTACATCTGCTTACAATTTGGGAAATGCTATTTACAAACAGGATAAAAAAACAGAAGCTAAATTTGCGTATGCAAAGGCTCTAGAAAAAGCGACGACCAAAGAAGAAAAATATAAAATTTTTCACAATTTGGGCAATATTTTCATGAGTGAAAAAAATTATTCTAAAGCTATTGAAGCTTATAAAAATGCTTTACGCAACAAACCCACCGATGAAGAGACCAGATATAACTATGCATTGGCCAAGCAGTTTTTAAAAGACAATCCTCAGGATGATGATGGTGATGACAAAAAAGACCAAGACGAGGAGAAAGAACAAAAAGAACAAGAAAAAGACAATCAAAATAACGAACCCGATAAAAAACCAAAGGACGAGAATAACGAGGGTGGTAACGACCAACCTAATGAAGATAACAAACAACCCGAAGGAGATGCACCACCGCAACAAATGCCGGCAGGTATTACCAAAGAACAATTGATGAACTTGTTGGAAGCGGTCAACAATGAAGAACGTAAGGTTCAGGAAAAAATAAATCAAGAAAAGATCAAAGGGAAACCTCAACCTAAAGAAAAAGATTGGTAGATGAAGTTGGATACGATGAAACCTATAGTACTATTGTTTTTGATTTGCTTTCAAGCAATTCAAGCTCAAGTGCAGTTTGAAACCAAACTAAGTAAAACCTCTGTGGCGTTGAACGAACGCCTTAGGGTGGACTTTGTCATGAATGTGAATGGAGACCACTTCATTCCACCCACTTTTGACGGATTTAGAGTGATTGCAGGTCCCAGCCAACAAATTAGTCAGAGTTGGGTAAATGGCAAAAGTACCTTCAATAAAATCTATACGTATTATTTAATACCCAATCAAAGAGGCACTTTGACCATCCGTCAAGGCTCTATGGAACACGAAGGACAAGTGTACAAAACCACTCCCGTTACTGTCAACGTTACCGCCGCCGTTGAACAACCTCGTGATCCCAACGACACTTCCGTTTCCGTCAACGATGCTCTTCATCTAGTAGCGGAGGTTAGCAAAAACAGCCCCTACATTAATGAGCCTATCACGGTAGTTTACAAACTTTTTTTTAGTTACAACATAGGCATTTCGAATTGGCGTGAACTAGATAAACCTAAATACAACGATTTTTGGAGTCAGAATATTGACATCAAACAATTGGTAGCAGAAGAAGGGACATACAACGGTGAAAAGTTCAGATTTGTGGTGTTGCGAAAAACCGTTTTATATCCACAAAAATCAGGAAGCCTTGAAATTGAGCCTTTATCCCTAGACATTGATGTGGATGTCCCCACCAACAGAAGGGATTTGTTTGGCAGACCCATCATGACCAAAGATCACAAAAGAGTTTCCGCAGGAAGTCGTGTTATTAATGTGAAACCTTTACCTGAAACGGGGAAACCATTAGACTTTACTGGTGCCGTTGGAAAATTTGATTTTAAAGTGGAAACCTCTCGCACCAGCCTTAAACAAGGAGAAAGTATGGATATGGTTGTGAGTGTTTCTGGCAATGGAAACTTAAAATTATTTAATCTTCCAAAACCAATTGTTCCCTCTGCCTTGGAAATGTATGACCCTGTGAAAAATGAGCAGGTCAATACGCCCCTTTCAGGTATGAATGGGAAGATTTCTGATACCTACACTATCATCCCCCAATACAAAGGAAAGTATACCATCAAGCCTTTAACGTTTTGTTATTTTGACCTAAACTCCAACAGCTATAAAACCATCACTTCTCAAGAAATAACAATTGATGTGATGGAAGGAGTCGGCGGAAATGCTCCATCAGAACGCGTGGCCTCAACTGATAAAAAAGAAGTTCAAACAGGTGATCAGTTTAAGTTTATTCATTTGAAAACGAAACTAACGGATAGAAAAAAACAGGATTTATGGAATTCAACTGGTTTCTATGCGGGTCTGATACTCCCTTTCTTGTTGATACCATTGGTGGTGCTTTTCAGGAAGAAAAAAGAAGCCTACGATGCCGATGAAGAAGGAAATAAACTCAGAAAGTCAAATCAGTTAGCCAAAAAATACCTATCAGAAGCCAAAAAACAATTGGGTAACAAAGAACCTTTTTATGTGGCCTTGGAGAAGTCATTACACAATTTCCTAAAGGCTAAACTGAAAATGGAAACCTCAGACATGAGCAAAGAAAACATCAAAGAACTTTTGGCAACGAAAAAAGCTTCTCCAGAAACCATTGCCAGCTTTATCCAACTTACCGAAAACTGTGAATTTGCTCGCTATGCCCCGGCAAGTTCGGTGGCCATTCAACAAGATTTTGACAAGGCAGTTAAAGTAATTTCAGAACTCGAAAAACAATTGGTAAGATGAAAAATATACACCTAATTGTGTTGTTTTTAATATTAGTTTCCAATGTGGTATCAGCACAATCTGTCTTCGATCAAGGGAATGACCACTATAGAGAGGGCAATTTTGAAGCCGCCATTCAGTCCTATGAAAGCATAATTAAAGACGGAAAACATTCTTGTGATTTGTATTATAACCTCGCTAATAGTTATTACAAACTTGAAAAAACGGGTCCTGCCATTTATTATTATGAAAAAGCACTATTAATCAGTCCTAATGATAAAGACATTCAAAATAACTTAAAATTTGCCAAAGCTAAAACGATAGATGAAATTAAAGAAGTGCCAAAAGTTGGTTTTGAAAAATTAGTGCAAAACCTTACAGGGCTTTTTCATTTTAATACTTGGTCGATTTTTGCCATTGGTTTTTCAGTCTTATTCTTATTGTTGTTTTTAGGTTACTATTTTTCAGGCAATTCCACTTCAAAAAGAATATTCTTTGTGGGGATGTTTATTGTTCCTGTCTTTATGTTGATTTCTATTTTTGCCGCTTGGTTTGAACATCATCTTTTTGAACAAGAACAACCTGCCATTGTTTTTGCTGAAACCATTGAAGTAAAAAACGAACCCAGAGAAAACGCCACGGAAGCTTTTACGATACACGAAGGGACCAAAGTATTTATTGTAGAAACCCTTGATAATTGGCATAAAATCCAATTAGCAGATGAAAGTGAAGGTTGGATCATGGCAGAGGCCATCAAACCATTAAAACCTTAATCCACTATTTTTTCAGCCTGTTCTTTAATAAGTTCCACCCATTCATTTAAAATTGGAATGAAAAAAGCAGCTGTTTTTACGATTGGTTGATATAAGGCAGAGGCTTCTTTTTTTTCTTTAGTAATGACACTTTCTTCCAAAGACACTTTTTGAAGAAAATGAATCAACAAACCTAATAGCAAGGTTGTCTTTAAAACGGAAAGCAATCCTCCTGAAAGTTTATTGATGCCTCCCAAAAAAGCAAAGGAGGCAATCTTGGTAAATGTCTTTGCTAAAAGATGAACCGTAATGACAACTGCAATCAAAGTAATCATAAAGGCTACTCCTTTGGTCACATCTGGACCAGTATTAAGATTTCTCGAAACCCACCCCCCAACGAGATATGAAAATTTGATGGCTATCCAAACGCCCAATATAAATGAAACCAGAGAAGCTATCTCCACGAACAAGCCGTTTCGAAAACCACTGTAAAAACCAAAGGCTAAAAAGACTAAAAAAATAAAATCAATGGTAGTCATATCGTTGGCAAGATAAATACTTTTTTACAAAACCCATTTGTAAATGTATCTTTGCAATAAAATTTAAAAATGTCTAGAGACGAGCAGTTAAAAACACGTTGGGAAACACTAGTCACCCTGCTTTCAAATAAATTTGCAGAGGGAGAGGTCTTAGATGTTGATGCTATTATTTATTTAATTGGTGTTCAAGAACTCGGACAATTAAAAAGGGTTTTTAAAAAGGACGAAAAAGTAGAACTCATGCACATTGCTATCTGCCGTTTGCTTGAACCCTATGGCTATTATGAATTTGAGTTTTTTGACAACGACGGTTGGCCACATTATAAAGTAAAAGATGAACTTCCAACCTTAAAAGCCGGCGAACAAGCCGTTTTGATGAAAGAAGCGATAGTGCATTATTTTTTGGAGCGTGGGGTGATTGAGTAGTTTTATATTTTAATAAAAACCTCCCAACTTCCGACACCCAACTCCCAACTTTTCCCTACATTTGCAAACTTATTGAACGCATCCATGATTGAAAAAATTAAAGAATATATCGTTGAAGTTGAGGGTTTTGAAACCCAAGATAAAGAAGCATTAGACCAATTCCGAATTAAATATCTAGGAAGCAAAGGCCTTTTGAAAGACTTGTTTGCCGAATTTAAAAACGTTCCTAAAGAACAAAAAAAAGAATTTGGTCAAGTCATCAATACTTTGAAAAATGCTGCTGAAGAAAAATTAAAAACTATTCAGGAAGCCTTAGAACAAAACTCAAAACAACAAGGGGTTTTTGGTGATGTAACACGTCCGGGAGAACCTTTTTCTTTAGGGTCAAGACACCCTATTTCATTGGTTAAAAATCAAATCATCGATATTTTTTCAAACATAGGGTTCAATGTTTCCGAAGGTCCTGAGATTGAAGACGACTGGCATAATTTTACCGCTTTAAACCTTCCTGAATACCACCCGGCAAGAGATATGCAGGATACGTTTTTTATACAAACAAATCCAGATGTGTTGTTGCGAACGCATACGTCATCGGTGCAAGTACGGTATATGGAAAGCCACAAGCCACCGATTAGAACCATTTCACCAGGAAGAGTATTTAGAAATGAAGCTGTTTCTGCTCGTTCGCATTGTATTTTCCATCAGGTGGAAGGGTTGTATATTGACAAAGATGTTTCGTTTGCAGATTTAAAACAAACCCTTCTGTATTTTACTAAAGAAATGTTTGGCAAGTCAAAAATCCGTTTGCGACCCTCCTACTTCCCTTTTACCGAACCCAGTGCCGAAGTGGATATTTACTGGGGCTTAAAAACAGAAACTGACTACCGAATTACCAAAGGAACCGGTTGGCTGGAAATCATGGGCTGTGGTATGGTGGACCCCAATGTGTTGAAAAACTGCAACATCAACCCAGATGAATTCACCGGATTTGCTTTTGGTATGGGTATCGAACGCATTGCCATGCTGCTCTATCAAATTGGAGACATCCGAATGTTCTATGAAAATGATGTGCGTTTTCTGGAGCAATTCAAGTCAAGCATATAAGACTAACAATTATAAAATTGAAAGTATTACTCCCATGAAATCAGACATCACTTTCCCAAAAGTAGAAAATGTTTTTCTGGCCGATGTTAAAGAGTGGAATGACGATTTTATGGAAGACACTTGGTTTGTGCATCTCATTAATGATAACAATCAACCATTAGAAAGTGTGATGGTCGTTTCCAAAGCTTTTGGCACCTTGGAAGGCGAGATGAAAAAAACTTCGATGCTCAGACACGCCTATATGGAAATTCCTGCTCATGCGGCCATCAAAATAGAAATGATTGAGAAAAGTGTGTTGGCTTTGAACAACGAATTTATGGTGACCTATTTTATGGGTTCCACGCTGTATGATAAAAAATTTGTATTTCGGGCGAATACGATCAACGACAAAGCATTGAGAGACCTTCCTGTATTAGAGAAAAGTGGGGTGTTGTTGATGTAATTCGATGACGCTCTAAAATCCTAATCCAACTTATCAGTTAGTTTTTTGAAAACTTTTTTAGGTTCTTTCCCCTCATAGAGTATTTCGTAAACCGCATCAATAATAGGCGTTTTAGCTTTATAATCTTGATTGAGTTTATAAGCACTTTTAACGGCGTAATACCCTTCTGCGACCATGCTCATTTCCATCATGGCACTTTTGACGGTATAGCCTTTTCCAATCATATTTCCAAACATGCGGTTTCGAGAAAACACTGAATAACCTGTTACCAATAAATCTCCTAAATAGGCAGAGTTGTTGATGTTTCGTTTCATTCTGTGCACCTTACGAATGAATTTTTTCATTTCTCTAATAGCATTACTCATCAGCAAAGCTTGAAAATTATCTCCATAGCCCAAACCGTGTGCAATACCAGCGGCAATAGCATAAATATTTTTCAGCATGGCTGCATATTCCGTACCGATAATATCATCTGAAATTTTGGTTTTGATGTAATTACTACTCAAATTTTTAGCAACTACTTTAGCTTTAGCAGCATCCGAACAAGCTATGGTTAGATATGACAATCTTTCCAATGCCACCTCTTCTGCATGACAAGGCCCAGTAATTACTCCAATATTTTCAAAAGGAATATCGAATTTTTCATGAAAATGTTCCCCCACGATTAAGAAAGTTTCTGGCACAATTCCTTTGATGGCCGAAAAAATAACCTTTCCTTCCAATGACTCCGTTAATTTTGAAAGTTCTGCACTTAAAAATGCCGAAGGAATGGCAAATACGAGAAAGTCTGCATAGGCTACAGCCTCATTAATGTCAGTAGTTAATTTGAGCTTATTAGTGTCAAATTCCACCGAACTTAAATAATTTGGGTTGTGTTTTTCAGTGAGGATGTGTTCAACCGCAGATTGGTTACGCATGTACCAACAAATTTCTGGTTGGTTTACACAGAGCATTTTAGCTATAGCCGTCGCCCAGCTACCCCCGCCAATAACAGCAAACTTAGGTGGTTGATTCATGTTAGTTTGTTTGAAAAGTAAAGATACCTTATTTTTTTAAATGGAAAAGTGATGCTTTATAATGAATGTGTAAAGCTATGACCAAGTTGATGTAAAACATTTGAATGCACACACTTTCCAATTTGTGTATCCGATAAATTAAATTCTGGCAATGGAAGCCCTCTTTTTTGTGCTTCATTTGCATAATAGGTTGCTTTTTCAGGATGTTCTGGAAAGACTGCATTGACTCGCTTTGGAAGGGTTTCTAATTCTATTAAAAAATCAATAATTTCAATAACTTCTTGCTGTTGAATTAAATTTACAGGACTTTTTGGGGATGAAAGTTCTTTTCTTCCAGATAAAAATGTCACCGGATGTCGGTCAGGGCCTAACAAACCACCCAAACGTAACACACAAATGCTGCATTGGTCTAACTGCAAAAGAAGTTCTTCAGTAGCATACAGTTGCCGACCACTTTCAGTATCTGGTTCTGGAATAGTTTCTTCATCAACCTCTCCTTGATGGTCACCATACACCGAAGTGGAGCTAACAAAAATGAGTTTTTGAAGAGAACTTTGCTTGATTTTGGATAGTAAAAATTTGATTTTATCGGTGAAATTTTCAGGTTTTGTTTTTCTTAACCCCGGCGGAATGGCGATAACCAAAACCTCAGCGTCTTTGATAAATCCCGAAAAATCTCCTTGAATACCTTCTGAATTCAAATTGATTGTATAGGGATCAATTCCAGCTTGAACTAATTTTTCAAATTGACTTTCACGCGTGGTAGATCCTTTGACTTGGTATCCTTTGTCTAACCAAAATCTGCCCAGTGGGAGACCCAGCCATCCGCAACCTAAAATGCTAATCTTCAAGATTGGGTGTGTTTTCAATTTCTAATTCTTCTTCAACTATTGGAATGAAACTCGTTTTTTTCATATCGTCTTCCGTAAAGTTCTTTTTGACAACAATGGCATCAGTCAACACAAAAGGCATGGGTATAAGGTGATCAGGTCTTGGTGGAATGCTGAATTGCTTGTTTTGCAATAAATCAAAAGATGCGGTCATCACCTCCAATTCAAGGGGTTGATCTTTATGAAACTGGAAAGTTAATGTAAGTGGCTTGTTTTGTGATGGATAATAATTCAAGACTTGACTATTTTTCCTTTTATGTAAGCTCCCCTCAGTGTTATATTTAGAAACCCCATTGGCTTTCAAGTAGTGAATGTTTAAATTCTCATGGGCAAAAACGACCATACTTTGAACACTTCTGTTGGAAGTGATTTCCAACTCTACCCACCGGTATTCCCCTTTAGTTTGGTCTTTGATGATTTTTATATCAGGAACTTGTATCTCTTTTAAAGGTGCCGAAGAGGTATAGCTATACCCCGATTGGTATTTACTTTGGGGGACATTTTTTTGGTGCTTTTCTATTTTTGTGGGTGTTTCACCTAAATAATTTTTTACCCAAGGAACTATTACCTTATCATAAGTAGCCCATAAGGCCTCTTTTTGATTGGAATCATACACATACAGTAAACTAGTAGGCTTTCCTTTTTCTTTTTCAAAGTCACTTTCGAAATGGGCTTTTACAAAAAACACAAAGGACAGTATTAGAAACAACCCTGACCAACCTTTTCTATTTCCAAAACTTCCCCAAACCGGAAGCATCAAAACAGCTGTTAATGCCAATAATATCATGCTACCCGCCATCATGGTAAGTCCTAGTCCTACAGGAAATAATTGTATCAGTGGGGTAAGAATCAACAAAGCAGGAATGGATAATCCCAAAGCTAAAAAAGGTTGTTTTTCACCTTTTAATACAAAAACGGCTAACGTTACCACACCAAACAAAAGCGGAATCACCAAAAATGAAGCCCCGGGTAAAAAGACATTAATGAAACCTATTAAAATCAACCAAAAAAGTAGGGGAGCTACCATCGCATCATAGGGTGAATTCTTTTTTAAGAAAGTATTGAAAATCCAAAAAAGCAAGGAGAGAGAGAGCATGACAAAAGCCATAATATAGGCATGTCCATTATAGGTGAAACCATGAAGCATGTCTTCATAAGAGGGATAAAAACCCTTGATGATTCTCCACCCCATAAAAGTTAGTCCGCCACAAAGCATTAAGGCGATAAACAAAGGCAAAAAACCCTTTAAAACCCCCGAAGCACTCAAATGTCTTTTACCAATTCCGATAATAATTACTGTAAACAACAATAAACCAGTAATGAAAAACAAAGGCCAATTCCATGAAAATGGATAGTGAATCAATAAATAAGGAATACTCACATAGACGTGGTCTTCGTCTGTGTTCAGTTGGGTCAAATCCGCATTGGCAAAATACTGCAACATGGGCATGAGATATGTTGCCTGGTGTTCCAAACAAGTGGGGGTAAAATTGGCAAAATTGTCTTGGACGGTGTGGTAATCAAAATGATCATCAATATAAGCCAGATTAAATCCAGAAATGTCTTTGGTTTCTCTAAAAGCCGTTAAATCTGTATCGTTAGGTAGCATTTTATACACGCTATACATCAACGAATTGGAAACGGGATGCTTTACAGAGGATTTTGAAAACCCTTTGATTAAACCCGAATTACCATGATTGGTTTCTGCCAACATCATAGAAGGCCCGCTGGTTCCTCTGGCTTCAAAGTTAATGACCAATCCGGTTTCATCAGCCCAAGGGTGTTCTGTTGCAAAAGCATACGCTCCGTTAAGTCCGAGTTCTTCAGCATCTGAAAAAACAATGATGATGTCATTTTTGTGCGGGGTCTTGTTATGCAAATGCACCCGAATACCCTCCAAAATGACCCCAAGACCGTTGGCATCATCACTAGCTCCATAGGAATTAGTATGTGGTGCACTATCATAATGAGTCAGTAGCAGTACCGCTTTACCCGATCCGGAACCTTTAATTCGGGTAATTACATTTTTTACCTCAACTAGATTATTCCATTTGCTGAGGATGGTACTTTCCTGAATTTGGGTTTCCAAACCTAGTTTTTGAAGTTCTTGGTCTAGATAATTTAAAACAGTTCCATGGTAAGGTGTCCCTACATAATGGGGTTCTTTAGAAATGACTTCAATGTGCTGCAGAGCTCTTTCTGTAGAGAATTCAGATAGAGGCACATTTCCTTTAGAATAATCGGAAGGCGACATACTCCAAAAGGTAAAATAGATGACCAAAAAAGTCAAAACGGCCAATAAAAGTGACTGATAGTTGTTTTTCATGGATAAAGTTTAATGGTCTCTTTTTACCAACATAAAATAATCATTTTCCAAGGGGAGGTATCCCTGGTCATAGAGAAAATAATAAGTGTTTCCGTTTTTGGTATGCAAAATATTGGTGATAAATTCAAAGTCAAAACCCAATGATAGCAGTTTAGAACGTGAGGCTTTACCTTTGCCTTCGGGATTTAATTCAGACAAAATTCGATAATTTTTACGCAGTTTGTTGTTTACGTTACGCATTAAATTATTGCTGTCTTTGTTTATCCTGTTATTGTAGGCATTTCGACAGGCATCGTGACAAAACTTCTTGTCTTCCCTACCGATAAGTCTTTCACCGCATTCCATACAGTTTTTCATAAGTTTCAGCTTAAATTATGCCTTCGTTTTTTTCAACTCATATAAATCATGCCTTCTGTCTTTTAAAATACGAACACTCCCAAATTCGTGCAACTCTTTAAGTAAATCAATATCTACATCAACAATTAAGGTCATTTCGGTGTTGGGAGTTGCTTCAGCCTTAATTCCATTACTAGGGAACGCAAAATCAGAAGGAGTAAAAACCGCTGATTGTGCAAACTGAATATCCATGTTATTTACTTTGGGTAAATTCCCAACACAACCTGCAATGGCCACATAACATTCATTTTCAATTGCTCTGGACTGAGCACAATGACGAACTCGAGTATAACCATTCTGAGTATCGGTTAAAAAAGGGACAAACAAAATATTCATACCTTCATCAGACATCAAACGAGATAATTCTGGAAACTCTACATCATAGCAAATTAAGATGCCAATTTTTCCACAATCGGTATCAAAGGTTTTGATTTCCGAACCTCCTTTCATACCCCAGTGTAGGACTTCGTTGGGAGTAATATGAATTTTTTGGTACATTTCTGAAGTACCATCTCTTTTGCATAGAAACCCAACATTATAGAGACTTCCTTTGTCCATATACGGCATACTTCCCGTAATGATATTAATGTTGTAGGAGATAGCATATTCTTGAAATTTCTTCTGAATCGGTAAGGTATATTTAGCCAATTCACGAATCGCATCTGCCTCTTGCAAATGATTGTAATCTGCCATGAGTGGGGCAGTGAACAACTCTGGAAACAAAGCAAAATCACTGCTGTAGCCTGACACGGTGTCAATAAAAAATTCAGCTTGTTCAAAGAGAGCATCTAAATTGTTCAACGGTCGCATTTGCCACTGAATCAATCCCAACCGTATGATGCTCTTGGTCGGGTTAAAATGAGAGGGGTTTTCTTCATAATAAATATTATTCCACTCCATTAAAACTGCATATTCTCCCGAACTAACATCGCCATCTAAATAGTTTTTCATGATTTTCTTGACGTGAAAATCATTGCTAATTTGGAAAGACAACACCGGATCATAAAGCTCCTTGTTTTTTACTTTTTCAATATATTGCTTAGGTGTAAACTCTTCTTTACATTTGTTGTAATGCGGAATTCTTCCTGCAAAAATGATACTCTTTAGGTTCATGCTTTCGCACAATTCTTTCCTTGCATCATACAGCCTTCTTCCCAATCTCAACCCTCTATATTTTGGGTGGATGAAAATATCAATCCCATATAAAATTTCGCCTTTAGGATTGTGGGTACTAAACGTGTATTGACCCGTAATCTCAGCATAAGTATGATTGGCAATTACTTTTTTATATTCAATGATCAACGAAAGAGCAGAACCTACCACTTTATCATCCACTAAAATAACCAACTGCCCCTCTGGAAAAATCTTTAAAAGTTTTTCAATTTGATCTTCCCTCCAATACGAATTTTCAAGCTCTCTATAGGCTTCTTGCATAGAAGTCTTGAGTTCTTTATAATCTTCAATTTTTAAATTCCTTAATTCAACTTTGTTGATTTTGGCTTGCATAAATATTTGTTTTCGTGAAAGATACAAAAAGATTTTCCGCTTACAAACACTTACAAGTAAAATATTCAGAAAACGCAAAAAACGGCCTTCTCAATTGTTAATTTGATAGAACAGTTTCTTAAAAATGTTAGAAAAAACAAAAATCTAGTCGTTGTAAGCTTTGAAACCAATATATTTAGTTTCTAATTTAATTTTTAATTTATGTTTTCTATCATTAAAAACGTATTAATAACCACATCACTACTGCTTATGAGCACGACCCTGATGGCCCAGAAGAAGCACGCCTTCAAGACGGTACCCAACGATCCCATTCAAGCGAGAATCTACACTTTAGACAACGGATTAACCGTTTATCTCAGCGTAAATAAAGAAGAACCAAGAATCCAAACTTTTGTTGGAGTTAGAGCTGGCGGTAAAGACGATCCGGCTGAAACAACTGGTTTGGCTCACTATTTTGAGCACATGATGTTTAAAGGAACTCCCAATTTTGGAACTGCAGATTGGGAAAAAGAAAAAGTGCTCATTGGGCAAGTTGAAGCCCTTTTTGAAGTCTATCGAAAAACTACCGATGAGAGCAAAAGAAAAGACCTTTACAAACAAATTGACCAACTTTCTTTTGAAGCTTCGAAACTTGCGATTCCTAACGAATATGATAAATTGATGACGGCTATCGGCTCCAAAGGAACGAATGCCTTCACGAGTTTAGACTATACAGCTTATGTTGAAAATATCCCCAGTAATCAATTGGAGAATTGGGCCAAAATTCAGTTAGATCGTTTTTCAGCTCCTATTTTAAGGTTGTTCCACACCGAATTGGAAACGGTGTATGAAGAAAAAAACATGTCGCTCACCAATGACAGTCGCCGATCAAGTGAAGCGATGTTGAACGCTCTTTTTCCCAATCATCCTTATGGCACTCAAACGGTGTTAGGCCATCCTGAGCATTTGAAAAATCCATCAATGACTGATATCAATGCTTTTTTCAAAAAGTATTACGTAGCAAGCAATATGTGCGTGACCATGTCGGGTGATTTTGATTTTGACAATGCTATCGCCATAATTGATAAGCATTTTGGTAAACTTGAAAGAGGAAATGCTCCTAAATTCCAAGGACAACCATTGCCTGCCATGAATGGAAATCAAGTTATTGAGATTACGGGTCAAGAAGCAGAAAACATCACCATTGCTTATCGCTCAGCACCAAATGGCACAGAAG
Organism: Flavobacterium sp.; assembly: GCA_046293575.1. Classification (GTDB taxonomy): domain Bacteria; phylum Bacteroidota; class Bacteroidia; order Flavobacteriales; family Flavobacteriaceae; genus Flavobacterium. The sequence continues at coordinate 20,049 of JBKBOP010000031.1, forward strand.
AAAGTTATAAGGCCGATTTACTAGGTATGATTCTATCCAACGGAAAAGCGGGATTGATGGATGTTAACCTCAACAAAAAACAAAAAACACTAAGAGCTCGTGCCGGTACTTGGACCATGAATGACCATGGTGTACTTTCTTTATCTGCTGGTAAAAAAGGAGATCAAACGTTGGAAGATGTTAGAGATTTGCTTTTGGAACAAGTAGAAGCTGTAAAAAAAGGACAGTTTGAAGATTGGATGATTGCTGCTGCGGTCAATAATTTAAAACTACAAGAAATTAGAAGGTTTGAA
>JBKBOP010000032.1:0-18585 GCA_046293575.1 Flavobacterium sp.
ATAGTTCTTTATTTCCATAAATTTGAAATTGGATTTCTGCATTTTGCATCATTGAAGCTGCATATTTTTCAGGTACAGAAAAGGTGATTTTGACAATTTGGTTGTTCACAAGCTTTGCTATGGGAGTTGTTGAGGTAACAAAGGCTCCCGGTGAAATATATCGCAATCCGATTTTCCCTGAAAAAGGTGCCACTATAGCGGTTTTTGCAATCTGTGCTTTGACCAGATCAATCTGAGCCACATTAGATTGATGTTCTGCGATGGCGATATCCAATTCCTCCTGACTGATGGCTTCTTTTTGAAGGAGTAGTCGGGCTCTTCTTTCGTTTTCAGCTGATAAATTGGCACGGGTTTGAGCTTGTGATAATTGTGCTCTTAAGTCAATATCGTTGATTTTAATAAGCAGTTGTCCTTTTTGTACCTTACTTCCTTCTTGGAAATTGATTTGTTGTACAACACCAGACACCTCACTTCTTAGGTCAATCATCTCATTGGCTTCAATCGATCCTGTTAGATTAATTTGATTTGAAAATCGCTGCGATTCTAACACAATTCCATTCACAGAAAGTGTAGTTTTTAAACCTCCATTTGCGGGGGCTACGGTTGCTTTTGAAGTGTTATCAACGATTCTATAAATAATGAGTCCTAAAAGAGCAATGATTAGGAAGAAAATAAGTAATTTTTTAACTTTCATGTAGAAGCGATGTGGGATTCTAAATGAACAAAACTACTTCTATTGTTATTTTTGAGCCCTCAACTTTAATTTTATTTAACATTTTGATTTTCTTATGGTAAGATAGATTTTTGTGATGATAATCTTTATGAAAAGATTTTCAAAATAAGTGTTAAAATTCATAAGAAAAAACGGTATTAATGATTGTTATAATGCATTTCATCGATTAAATTTGCTTTTAGACGACAATACTTCTTATTTTTACTCTCGTAACCCAAATCTAATAAGAAAATGAAAACGAATTTTACTTTTCTATTATCGCTTCTGGTCACTTTTATAAGTTTCGCTGAAGTCTCTGTTTCTGAAAAAGAAGCCCTTTTAAAATTATATACCTCCACCAACGGTAACGAATGGAAAATTACCTGGGATATAAATCAGCCTGTGCAAAAATGGTACGGAATCACCGTTGAAAGTGATAAAGTTGTTGCCATAGATTTACCCAACAATAATTTATCTGGATCGCTACCTAACGAAATTACTAATTTGGTGCATCTAAAGAGAATCAATCTCTTTAAAAATAATATTACAGGGTCTTTACCTTCTTCTATTGGTAATTTAACTTCTTTAACACAATTGAATTTGGGGTTCAATCAGTTAAGTGGTTCTATTCCTGTTTCTATTGGACAAATGGTATCTTTAGAGAGCATGGAATTGTTTATGAATCAACTTAATGGAACCCTACCTGCAACAGTTGGACAATTAAAAAACCTTAAAGTTCTTTCCTTGTTCAATAATCAACTCGAAGGTGAGTTACCTAGCTCTTTATATGAACTTAAAGATTTAACCGAATTGTTGTTGAGCAGTAATAATTTTACAGGTAAATTAAGCTATGAAATTGAAAAACTTAAAAACTTAGAAAACCTAAGTTTATTTGAAAACAATTTTGTGGGTCAAGTGCCTTTTGAACTTGAAAAACTCACCGCTTTAAAAGAAATGAATATTTCATACAATCATTTTAACGGAATCACTTCTCATCAATTGGCTTCAAAGGATACTTTTCAACTCACCATGTTGAACGATAAAGGAGTGGCTTATCGTCTGCCATTGTTAACCGATAACACTGGTTTGGTAGGAACCCCTGATTAAACGATTCATAATTTTTTCCATGGTTTTTAAATTTAGTTAAAATCGCTCTGTTTGGGGCGATTTTTTTATTACCAAAAGAAGGCATATAAAAAGGACACAATAATTAGAATTGCAAACGCACTGACGTTAAAACTTGTACTCGTTTTAAAGGTACTTTTTAAGAGTCCAAAACCTTTTGAGTCTTCTCTTTGTCCACTTACCAAAATGATGATGGCCATAGTAATCAAAGTCGTGTATCCCATTTGGTCTAAAAAGGGTACATTGGGAAACCACGATTCTATGGCACTGCCTTCCAACCATCCTTTCGGCCCTACTTTAAAAAACAGTGCTACAGGAATCGATAGTAATGCTCCTGTAATGGCTCCACGGTTGCTGGTTTTTTTCCAAAATAATCCCAACAGGAAAATCGCCAAAATACCTGGGCTTACAACTCCAGTGTATTCTTGAATGAATTGAAAGGCTTGGTTTAATCCTCCCAACATAGGGGCAATGATGGCTCCAATGGTTAAAGCAACCGCTGAGGTTATTCTTCCTACTTTCACAGTCTGTCTATCATCTGCATTTCTGGAAACGTATTGTTTGTAAATGTCCATCGTAAAAATGGTTGCCGTAGAATTTAACATGGAGGCCAAAGAAGATACAATGGCTGCTGTTAAAGCCACAAATGCGAGACCTTTCAATCCTGTTGGCAAAAGCTGGATGAGCCAAGGATAGGCCTTATCAGCATGTTGGTCTGAAGGAATATTTATCAATCCATCAGCTCCCAGTCTAGCCAACATTTCTGGGTCGTTCACAATCACATAGGCCGCAATGCCAGGAATGACCACAATAAAAGGAATTAGAATCTTTAAAAAGGCAGCAAAGACAATTCCTTTTTGTGCTTCTTTGAGTGATTTAGCGGCTAAGGCTCTTTGAATGATGTACTGATTAAACCCCCAATAGTAAAGGTTTGCCACCCATAATCCACCTACCAACACACCGAGTCCTGGAAGATTGATATAATCGGGATGACTTTTATCTAAAATCATTTGGAATTTATCAGGAGCATGGTCATACACGATGCCTAGTCCTTTCCACATTCCCCCTCCATCAGCAACGGTATTCAAAGCTAAATAGGTTGTTGCCAATCCCCCAAAAATCAGAAACACGACTTGAATAGCATCGGTCCAAGCAATGGAAGCCAAACCACCATACAGTGAATAAGCCGCTGCAAACAATGAAAGGCCAATAATCGCCCAGACCATATCCACCCCCATGACAGTATTCATGGCCAAAGCACCCAAGTATAGCACAGAAGTGATATTGACAAAAATATAAAGAGCCACCCAAAAAATTGCTAATATGGTTTTGAGTTGTGTTGAAAATCGTTTTTCTACAAACTCAGGAATGGTATAAATTCCTTTTTCAATAAAAATGGGTAAAAAATATTTTCCCACAATAAGTAATGTAATGGCTGCCATCCATTCATAAGAAGATATGGCAAGTCCCAAAGCAAATCCAGAACCCGACATACCGATGAATTGTTCTGCTGAGATATTAGCAGCAATCAAAGAGGCTCCAATGGCCCACCATGGGAGTGATTTGCTTGCTAAAAAATAGTCTTCGGCATTTTTTTGATGTCCTTTTTTATCCCTTGACATCCATAACCCAACCGATAAAATAAGTACCGCATAGGCTATAAAAACTACATAATCTAACGTGTCAAAACCTATATTCATAAGACTATTTATTTTAATTTGTAATGCAAAGTAGGCAAATCTCGTAACATAGCAGCACTTTTCTCAGGGGTGATATCCCGTTGGGCTTCTCCTAACATTTCATACCCCACCATAAATTTTTTTACGGAGGCACTTCGCAACAAGGGAGGATAAAAATGCATGTGAAAATGCCATGCAGGATGTTCTTTTCCATCAGTTGGGGCTTGATGAATCCCAGCAGAGTAGGGGAAAGATGTTTCAAAGAGATTGTCATACCGAGTGGTAACTTCTTTGATAATGGATGCCAAACTTTTTCGTTCATTCGTTGTTATTTCACCCAAATGTGTGAAGTGTCTTTTACTAATGAGTAAGGTTTCAAACGGCCAAATGGCCCAAAATGGAACCAACACAACAAAGTCGTCATTTTCACATACGATGCGGTCATTTGATTGCATTTCAGCTTTGAGATACTCTGTAAGCAAATCAGTGTCGTGTTCTGAATAATATTTTTTTAAGTTGTTGTGGGTTTTCTCAATTTGAGTAGGTAACGAAGATTGAGCCCAAATTTGTCCATGAGGGTGCGGATTGCTACATCCCATCACGGCTCCCTTATTTTCAAAAATCTGAACATAATTGATATAATCCAATGCTCCCAATTCCAAATATTGTTCTGTCCATGTCTCAATCACTTTTTCTAGTTGAGTAATTTCCAATTCTGGTAGTGTCAAATCATGTCTGGGTGAAAAACAGACTACTCGATTAATGCCTCTCTCAGGTTGTAATTTAAAAAACGGGCTGTTGGAGTTTGGAATTTCGTGTGCTTCACTCAGCAACGCAGGGAAATCATTGTCAAAGACATAACAATGTTCATAGTTAGGGTTTTGAATGCCTCCCGAGCGATTATTTCCCGGACAGAGATAACAATCAGGGTCATGTTTTGGAAGACTTGAACTACTTGAGCTTTCTTTTTGTCCTTGCCAAGGTCTTTTAGACCGGTGTGGTGAAACCAATACCCATTCTCCAATAAGAGGATTGTATCTTCGGTGGGGATGCTCATTTTGATCAAATGTTTTCATGGATAAGTGGTGTTATAAAACCCGATGGGTTCCTTTAGAAATTTTTATACGATAAGCACTAAGATCAATTCCAAATGCTTTTTTATATGAATCTGTTAGAGTCGAAATCACTTGCTCTATTGATTTTTTTTCTACTAAATTGATGGAACAACCGCCAAAACCACCGCCCATCATTCGCGAGCCTAAAACAGAGGACAGTTTCATAGCTTCTCCCACTAGAAAATCTAATTCAGGACAACTCACTTCGTAGTCTCTTGATAGTCCGCAGTGGGTGGCATACATTTCTTTGCCTAATTGTTTGAAGTTTTCTTGCTCTAAGGCTTCAACGGCTCGTTTAACCCTTTGGATTTCCTCTACTACGAAATGAGCTCTATGGTATGCTAAAGTTTCTAGATTTTCTTTATATTTTTCTAAAGTTTCAGGAAAAACATCACGATAGCTTTTTATTTCAGGAGCGGATTTTTGTAAAATTTGCAAAGCTGTTTCAACCTCTTTTCTACGGTCATTGTAACCAGAAGTTAGATGTGAATGTTTCACATGACTGTCAAGAAGTAATAAGCTATATTCTTTGAATTTGGCAGGATGATAGCTATGTTCGATATGCTGGCAATCTAATAAAATGACTTTGTTTTTTTTGCCGAATACGCTAGCATATTGATCCATAATACCACATTGTACCCCCACAAATTCGTGTTCTGATTTTTGGCCGATAAGAGCCATTTCCTTTTTGGTTAAATTCAGATGAAACAGTTCATTCAAAACATAGGTAAATCCACATTCTAAAGCTGCTGAGGATGATAATCCAGCCCCGATTGGGATGGTGCTGCTGAAAACAACTTGAATGCCAATATTTTTTGGAAGTCGGTCTTGCAGTTGGTGTAAGACACCAAGCAAATAATTCGCCCACATTTTTTCAGATTTCTGAATTGGGGTAGAAAGTTCACCTCTAAAGGAATCATTCACATCTTTAGCTACCAGATTAAAGGTCCCGTCATGAGTAGTGGATACTGCAAAGCAAATATATTTATTGATGGCTGCTGGGAGCACAAATCCATCATTATAATCCACATGTTCACCAATCAGATTAATTCTTCCGGGAGATAAAAATAGTGCATCGGGCTTGTTTTGAAACATCCGTTCAAAATGGTCGGTGGTGGATTTGATAAGCTTTTTCTTCATTTCGAATAGATTTATGGGACTGGTATGATGAGTTCAGCAACGGGAAAGCCCTCTGTGGTTGCCATAATTTTAATACTTCCCTCTCTTTTTTGGGTTTGTAATAAAATAGTAGCAATACCAGCTTCGGCTATGATGGGGTTTTGACCTACAATTCTAGCGTTTTTACCTTCCACAGTAAACAAAATTTCATGTGCTGCATCGGATAAAAGTGTTCCGTTTACATCTGTAATGCTGGCATAGACAAAAACTTCATCTTGTTGATTGTTAAGTAAAGGTGTGGTAGACTCGTCGAAAGACAATTTAATCTCATGGGCTTTTCTGGGGGTTGTTACCAAATGTTCAGTAACTGCTTCATTGTTGATGTATCCTACAGCCTTTAAAGTTCCTTCTTGAAATGATTTTATTTCAAAATGGAAGGGTGGAAATGGTAAAGTATCTGAAAAGGCATCGCGTTGTGGTCTCTTTTTGTCAATGAGAGTTCCATTTAAATATAGTGCCACTTCTTCGCAATTGCTGAAAACCCTGAGATCTGTTGATGATTTTTCATTCCAAAAGGAAGCAATATGCACCATGGGTTCTCCTGATATACCATCGGGCACTTTCATGGTGGGAGGTCGCTGACTTTTATAAAAGTAGAAAGCCGGCTTTTCAATTCTAAAGATATCACTGATTCCAGAGCTTTCAAGATCATCAGCATAACCACGGTTGTAGTCAAACATAAGCCAATTGGCGTGACCAATGGTATTCACTCCTTTAAGATTGGAATTGAAGGCCTCTTGATAGTTGAAAGCCTGTTGCAATAATCGTTTCTCTCCAAAACCTCGCAGTTGACGGCTAGTGCGTTCTTCTTCTTGCAGGTCGGTGAAACTGGTTTGATTAAATCCGGCATTCTGAGCGTAATATTCCCAATCGCCGTATTCTGCAATGATTATTTTTCGGTTTCCTTTGTCATAGTTATTCCAGTATTGTGGAGCTTTTCCATGTTGCCTTGCGGGAATGAAAAGATCATAAGAGGAGTGATCCATCCAACCCGCAGTATAGATATTTGCAAAGGGAAGTTCATTTCTTAAGGTCTCATTGGCCATCTTCATGAAATCTTCACTCATATTACTTTCATTGAGTGAAACTTCCCAAAAAGCTACTGAAGCACGGTTGCGGTCTCTTCTCGCTAAGGTTCTAATTTCTTGAAGAGCATTTTTAATAAAGGAGTCATCACCTACAAATTGCCATCCTGAAATACAGTTCATCGTAATCAAGCCCAACTCATCACAGGCTTGCATAAACGATTCCGATTGAGGGTAGTGCGACAATCGAACAAAGTCAAATCCAGCATTTTTTATTTTGATAGCATCACGGTAGTTGGAAGCATCTGAAATGGCATACCCTAGATAAGGATACTCCTGATGGCGGTTGGTGCCGTTTAGAAAACGCTTTTTTTTGTTGAGGTAAAATCCATCGGGTTTCAATTCAAAAGTTCGGATACCGCTAGTGAATTTTTCGATGTCCCATTCTTTTTTACCTGACACAATTTTTGCATTAATTTGATACAAATGTGGGGTTTCAATGTCCCAAAATTGAGGATGAGGAATGGAAATGGGCAAATTTCTTGTCAATTCCTGTTGAGGTAAAATTTCAAAAGTTGTACTCTCGAAATGATAGGATTGATTCCTATGTTCAAACGTCAAAATGACTTGTACTTTTTCTTTCTTGTTCGAATGATTTCTAAGAGAAAACAAAGCTTGACCTTTGGCTAGTTCGGTAGTAATATCATTAAAATGTATAGAAATACCTCCTGAATATTTTTCTTTTTCAGAGATTGCTGGCGTAAAATGAATTGGGGAGGTTTCAATGCTCCAAACATTTCTGTAGATGCCCCCGTAGTAATTAAAATCTAATTCCTTAAGCGGCTTTCCGGGAGGAATCTGAGGATTGTCTTCATTGTTGATTTTGACAATAAGCTCATTCATTCCCTTTTTTCCATATTCATTGAGCGAAATGTAAAAAGGCGTATATCCTCCTTGATGATGTTTGATCATCTTTCCATTGAGCCAAATCCAACATTCATGCATGACCCCTTCAAAATATATAGAAGTTTGTCGCTTTTTAACCTCATTCAACTCAATATTTTTTCGATACCAAGCATCGCCTTGCCATTGATTATTGACAATTAAAGGTTCGATGTGTGGAGTGTGAGGGAGGGTTGCTTTTTCCCAAGTTGGCGAAGTAGAATCTTTGGTAAATTCCCAATTTTCATTCAAAAGCGACTTGATTCTAGATTGTGAAAGAAGTTGAGTTTGCATCGCAAGAAACAAAGCCATACATCCTACCCATTTCATGTTTTTCATCATGGCATTATTCTTTAAAAGCATCCAACGCTGGTGAAGGACGTCCGTCGTCACCCCAAGCACTCAGTCCATATTTGCTCCAACTTCTAGCTCCTTGGGGTTCCCAATAAAAAACACCTAAACCTCTTCCGTTGGGGACATTTCTCACGGATTTGAGCGTAGCTTTAAGTAATTCTTTTGTGTTTTCCACTTGATGATCTTCTCCACCTACTTCCACCACCATAACATCTTTATCATATCGTTCTACTAAATCAATTAGATTTTTTTGAAGTCCGTCAATGGTTTCGGTCCAATCTTTTTTCACCCAGTAAGGGTAGTAAGAAAGTCCAATAATGTCATATTGAACACCCAGTTCGGTTGCTTTGTCATAAAAGTTTCTGAATTTTTCTTGGTTATTACCTTCATCTACGTGAACAATCACCTTGATGTTGGGGTCAACAGCTTTGGTGGCTTTGTATCCTGCGTTGAGGAGTTGAGCCAGTTGGGGCCACTGGTCTGTGTGGCCATCAGGCCAAAGCATACCGCTTGGGATTTCATTTCCCACTTGCACCCATTCTGGAGTAACTCCGGCATTTTTTAGAGCCGAAACTACATCATAGGTATGATCATAAACCGCTTGCACGAGTTCATCAAAAGGCATATCATTCCAAGCTTCAGGTTTGTTTTGTTTTCCGGGGTCTGCCCAAGAATCACTGTAGTGAAAATTGGCCATCACCTGCATTCCCATCTTTTGAGCTCTCAGAGCCATAGACACGGTGGCGTCTTTATCACAGTGACCGCTCCAGGGATCATCGGATGGATTTACAAAGATTCGCAAACGAACAGCGTCCATGCCACGGTCTTTTAAGAGTTGCAACACATCCGCTTGCTGACCGTTTTCATCCAAAAATTGATATCCGGTAGCCTCCATTTGAGGAAGCCAGCTCACATCGGAACCTTTGGCAAAAGCGGGCGGAGTTTCTTTTTGGCAACTTTGTAAAAATACCGTTAGAAGAAAAATTACGGAAAGTAGTTTTTTCATGATTAGTCTTTTTTGAAGACTTCCATCGCAGGAAGTACATTGTTGTCAAAATCCCAGAGGGCCTGATTTTCCCAAGTGGAGCCATTGGTTGCTTGGTTGCCTCTGAAGGATATCCATTCTGGAGCCCAATAGGTAAAACCGAGTCCGTGGTCACTCGATTTAATGATGTTTTTTATTTCATTCAGAAACTCTTTTTGACCTTGAGGTGTGGCAGGATAACCAGGCACTAATTGTTCTTCTAGTCCTACGATGTTATTGGTCCAGTCGTTCCATCCTAAAGTGAACGGATAAGCGGTTTCTGCAATGATTACTTTTTTGTTGTGTGTACTTCCCAATTGGGTGATGGTATTGGATAAGGTTTGAAGATTTTTACCGTGCCATATAGGGTAATAAGAGATTCCTATGTAATCATAATCAATAGTGGTCATTTTATTGAAAAACCAATCAGAACCATTCAGTCCTGCATAATGAATCATGATTTTGGTTTGCGGACGATTTTGTCGCACTACCTGAGCAGCAGATTGCAAAAGCTCTACGCATTGGGCTTCATTTTGAATCAAATGCCCCTCTGGAAAAAGTAATCCCACATTAATTTCATTGCCAATTTGAATAACATCAGGTTGTATTTCTTGAAGTAATTGAGCGGTATAATTGTTCATGGCTTCTTTTAATTGTACAAAGTTAAATCCATTCCATGCTGCAGGTTTTGATTGATGGCCTGGATCAGCCCATGTGTCTGAATAATGCACCGTTAACCAAACTTTCATTCCGTTTTGTCGAGCCCGTTGTGAAAGTATTTTTGCTTCCGTAAGACTCGAATGAATATTTGTAGGGGTGTGCCAAACTCGTATTCTAATCATATTACACCCTGCATTTTTCAGAGTTATCAATGCGTTTTGTGGCACTCCATCCACTCTATATATAGCACCAGCCGATTCAGCTTCAGGTAAAAACGAAACATCCGCAGCACGAATAAAATCATCGGTGATAATGGGTTCTTGATCATCTGGTTTTTTGTCATCACTAGAACAAGCCACAATTAAACTTATTAGTGCTATTAAAACCTTTGGAACCAACGAATTTCTCATGACATTATATTTCTATTATACATTTTCAAATGAAAAAATTGTTTGATGATGATATCTCTCACCTGATTTAAGAACGGAAGAAGGAAAGTTTTTGTGGTTAGGAGCATCCGGGTAGTTTTGGGTTTCAAAACAAATGCCACTTTTTGAATGGTAATTTACACCTTCTTTACCTTTAATCTGTCCAAAACAGTTTCCCCCCACATACACATGAACAGCAGGTTGGTCTGTAAAAACACTCATTTTTAATTGGTTTTTTTTACTATATAGATAAGCAACTGCTTTATGGTGTTCAAATATTGGGAAAGTGTAATCCATAGGTTTTTCAACTTTTTTTGGGGTTGAAAAATTTTCCTGAGTATGAATTAAATCTACAAAGGATCCATTTGGAATGTTTTCGTGATTTAATTCTAATCTCTTATCAGAGAGAATTTGAAGTTCTAAATCATCCGTTGTTCCAAAGTGACTATCGAGGTTAAAATAAGTATGTTGGGTAAGATTCAAAATAGTGTCTTCAGTAGAAAATGCATGAAACTGAACAATTAGCTGGTTGTTTTCGGTCAGCACATAGGTGACTTCTGCCATCAGCATTCCAGGATAATTTTCTTCACCAGATGGACTAATGTATTCGAGGGTAATACTAGGAGAGTCTTGGTTATTTTGGTTTTTTAATTTCCAGTATTTTTGACTAAATCCAGAATTTCCTCCATGTAAGTGATGATTTCCGTGGTTTTTGGTCAGTTGTATTTCTTTTTCATTCAACCTAAATGTGCCTTTATCAATACGTCCCGCAAATCTGCCCACAACAGCACCAAAATAAGGAGCATTAGGTAAGTTGAAGGAAGCTTCATAGTCTGAAAGTTGGCCGAAACCCAATGCAACATCAACCAACTCCCCAGATGATAATGGTATCTTTATGGAGGTAATTGTGGCCCCATAATTCATAATTGACACTTCCATGCCCTTTTTATTTTGAAGTAGATAACTCATTATTTCATCCCCCATATCCGTAAATCCTGATGAATTTATATTTTAAAGACTTTTTAATTGTGAATTCTGATATTTATTCATAAAAAAATTATAAATAATTTACAAATTTAAAACTCTTGCGTCTAAAGACATACCGGTACCTACCAGTTTTTTGTATCTTGCCTACCGGTTTAAGTTAAGCAAATGAAAAATATACACGTAGATTCAAGTTCTGGCATCCCAAAGTACAAACAAATTATTAGCTCTATTGAGGAATCCATCTCAGAAAAGCAGTTTTTAAAAGGGGATCGACTCCCCTCTGTGAATAAAGTATGTATGGCTTTTAAATTGTCAAGAGATACCGTTTTGCAAGCCTATGAAGAGTTGAAGAAAAGAGGTGTGGTCTATGCAATTCCTGGAAAAGGCTATTACATTAAAAGCACAGAGTTCAGTTTTGATCAACGTTTTTTTGTGTTGTTTGATGAGTTTAATGCTTTCAAAGAAGATGTTTATACCTCCTTTCTTGAAGCTGTTGCTGGAAGGGCTCAAATTGATATTTATTTCCATCATTTTAATGTTGCCATGTTTCGAAAACTTATTCATGATGCTCACGGACATTATACCAAATACATCATTATGCCCACTAATTTATTAGGTGCTGCTGACATCATCAAGTCCTTACCAGAAAATGATGTCTATATTTTAGATCAGACGAATGATGATTTAAAAAACTATCCAACCATTTTTCAAGATTTTGTAAATACAATGTATCATTCTTTAGTGGAATTACATCCAAATCTTAATAAGTATAGTAAGTTGGTATTGATTTTCCCTGGTTTTAAGGAGCCCCTAGGTATGGTTGAAGGTTTTCTTAGATTTTGCAAAGAAAAAGAAATCGCACATGAAATTTGGAATCATTATGAAGATCAAATGCTTTTTTCAGGGGAAGCTTTTGTAGTTCCGAACGATCGTGATTTGGTGGCCATCATTGAGCAAGCCCAACGTCAGGGTTTGGTCTTAGGTGAAGAAGTAGGTGTGGTTTCTTATAATGAAACACCTTTAAAGAAATTGGTTCACAAGGGAATAACTACTATTTCAACTGATTTTAAAGCAATGGGAAGAACCTTAGCTCACATAGTGCTGAACCATCAAAAATCACAAATAGTAAATCCTTCTGGAGTGATTGTACGAAACTCTCTTTAATCTGAAAATCGATTTCCTAAAAAAAACTCTTGACTTTTATAATATTCGTTGTATATTTGCACCCGAAACATCGCGGGATAGAGCAGTAGGTAGCTCGTCGGGCTCATAACCCGAAGGTCACAGGTTCGAGTCCTGTTCCCGCTACTAAGTAAGAGAATCAGAAATGGTTCTCTTTTTGTTTTACATCTGGTCGGGCTCATATCCGCCGCGGCAGACGCAGGTTCGACCCCGACGCTTCGGGGCTGTTCCCGCTACTAAGTAAGCCACTTCACATCGAAGTGGTTTTTTTATTTTCATTTTTTTCTTAGACAATTTCTCAAAACAAATATCGCGAGATAGAGCAGTAGGTAGCTCGTCGGGCTCATATCCGCCGCGGCAGACACAGGTTCGACCCCGACTCTTCGGGGCTGTTCCCGCTACTAAGGAAGAGAATCAGAAATGGTTCTCTTTTTGTTTTAGATCTGGTCGGGTTCATATCCGCCGTGGCGGACACAGGTTCGACCCCACGCTTTTGGTCTGTTCCCGTTACCAAGCATGCCACTTTATAGTGAAGAGGCTTTTTAATTTTACGATAGTTGGTATTCTCGCTGTGAATATCTTTTTAACAAAATAGCTTTGTTTACTTACCTTTGCAAAAAAAGCACATGTCACATAAAGCAGGTTTTGTCAATATCATCGGAAATCCTAATGTGGGAAAGTCCACCTTAATGAATGCATTAGTAGGTGAGCGGTTGTCCATTATCACCTCCAAAGCTCAAACGACCCGTCATCGGATTTTGGGCATCGTGAATGGGGATGATTTCCAAATGATTTTTTCAGATACTCCGGGTATTATTAAGCCTGCCTACGAGATGCAAGAATCCATGATGCAGTTTGTAAAATCTGCATTTGAAGATGCCGATATTTTGGTGTATATGGTTGAAATCGGTGAAAAAGATTTAAAGGACGAAGCGTTTTTTAATAAAATCATACATTCAAAAGTTCCCGTTTTATTGTTGTTAAATAAAATTGATACCTCCAATCAGGAGCAATTAGAAGAAATGGTACAACTTTGGTCTGAGAAAGTTCCCAACGCGGAGATTATTCCTATTTCTGCATTAAAACGTTTTAATGTGGATACCACTTTCAATCGCATGTTGGAGTTGTTGCCAGAATCACCTCCTTATTATCCAAAAGATGCTCTCACCGATAAACCCGAGCGATTCTTTGTTAATGAAATTATTCGTGAGAAAATTTTACTGAATTACGACAAAGAAATTCCTTATGCTGTTGAGGTGGAAACGGAAGAATTTCTTGAAGAAGATGCCATTATTCGCATTCGAACCCTGATAAATGTGGAACGAGATTCTCAAAAAGGGATTATCATTGGTCATAAAGGACAAGCATTGAAAAGGGTTGGTATTCAGGCTCGTGAAGACTTAGAAAAATTCTTTGATAAACATGTTCACCTTGAAATTTTCGTAAAAGTAAATAAAGATTGGCGGAAAAGTGCTTTCCAACTTAGGCGAATGGGTTATCAGCAAAAATAATTAAGCCGTTACTAACAGATCTTCCATTATTTTTTCAAGCTCTCTTGCTTGTGAAATGCCTCTACTTCGGTTGTATCGAGCAATAAAATATAGTAATAACCAAACAATGGTCATCGTGATCATCACCATGATATCAAAGGTGTTGGGTTGGTTTAACATCCATTTGGAATAGGCAATAGCTCCAAATATGATAAAAATACCGGCCACGACAAAATGCAAAAACATAAATAGTGTCCAAAGTACGGGGTCGGGTCCATAAAGCCCTCTAACATGGGTGTTACCGTCTTCCATAGGGTCTAATTCCAAGTGGAGATGTGGGGAATATTTCTCTCTTCTTAGCATGCCTATATGAATCCAAATGTGCATTTCTGAAATTTTAACTTTGTATTCCGGTTCAAGGGTTTCCTGAAATTTTTCACAGCGTTCGAAGATTTTATCCGTTGAAAGGGGTACTACTTTTTCGAATCGCGGTCGAAGTGGTATTTGTTTGTCTATTTCCAAGGTGTTAGTTTTTGAAAACACTAAATTACAAATTTGAATTGAAACTACTTCAAAACCTACCATTTCCTTTGTTAAAGCCTTCAAATTAATTTGACTACCTTTGCAACCAATTTTGAAATACTATGAGTGCTATTGTTGCTATAGTGGGTCGTCCCAATGTTGGAAAATCCACCTTATTTAATCGTCTAATCAAAAGAAGAGAAGCGATTGTTGATTCTGTAAGTGGTGTGACACGTGACCGAAACTACGGAAAAAGTGAGTGGAATGGCAGAGAATTTTCTGTTATTGACACTGGTGGATACATCAAAGGATCTGATGATATTTTTGAGGGAGAAATTCGCAAGCAAGTGGAGTTGGCTATTGATGAAGCCGATGTTATCATGTTTATTACCGATGTTGAAGAAGGCATTACGCCCATGGATGAAGAAGTAGCGAAACTCCTTCGTAAAGTGACCAAGCCTGTGATGTTGGTCATCAACAAGGTGGACAATTCCATGCGAGAAAATGATGCACTAGAGTTTTATAACTTAGGTTTAGGAGAATATACTACCATTTCAAGTACTTCGGGAAGTGGTACCGGTGACTTGCTCGATGCATTAATGGAGGTTTTGCCTGAGAAACAAGAAGGAGGCGATGAAGAGGAATTACCGCGTTTTGCAGTTGTGGGAAGGCCCAATGCTGGAAAGTCAAGTTTTATCAATGCCTTGATAGGTGAAGACCGTTACATTGTTACCGATATTGCGGGGACTACACGAGATTCAATAGACACCCGTTTTAGTAAATTTGGTTTTGATTTTAATTTGGTGGATACTGCAGGTATTAGAAAAAAATCCAGAGTAAAAGAAGATTTAGAGTTCTATTCCGTGATGCGATCTGTTCGTGCGATTGAACACTGCGATGTGTGTATTTTAATTGTTGATGCTAGCAGAGGTTTTGAAGGTCAAGATCAAAGCATATTTTGGTTGGCAGAGAAAAATAGAAAAGGGGTTGTTGTACTGGTCAATAAATGGGATTTAGTTGAAAAAGACACCAAAACTGCCAAAGCTTTTGAAGATAAAATTCGTCAGGAAATAGAACCGTTTACCGATGTGCCGATTATGTTTATTTCCGTATTAAACAAGCAAAGGCTCATTAAAGCACTTGAAACAGCAGTGGAAGTTTTTGAAAATAGAAAACGAAGAATACCTACCTCAAAATTCAACGAGTTTATGTTGGATGTTATACAAAAGTTTCCCCCTCCAGCAACCAAAGGAAAGTATGTGAAAATAAAATACTGTATGCAACTTCCCACGCCTGTTCCTCAGTTTGTGTTTTTTGCAAATTTGCCACAGTACGTAAAAGAGTCCTATAAGCGTTTTCTTGAAAATAAAATACGCGAGCAATATCAATTTTCAGGAGTTCCTATCGATATTTATATCAGAGAAAAATAGTTTATTCATCCGTTTTTCTTGGACGATCTCGATACCAATGCTTAAAGGTTAAATTAGTTTTATAGTTGTCGGTTAAGACTGCATAGACCATTCCTATCACTAACATATTACCCGTGATGAAAAGGGTATACATAATGCCTAATGAAACATCTGTTTGACTAAGAACAGTAAAAATTAAAAGGAATATTGTAGTGAATACTACCCATTTCATAGCAGAATTTTTCATATAAATTGTTTTCGCAAATTTACAACTCCTTATTTTTGAATGATTTACAACAATTGTTAACTCTTTCTCAAAAATGATTCAACAATTCTAAAATGATGTGCTTTTAAACACATTTATTCCTATCAGAAATTCTGATTTTGAGGCTTAAGTTTTAAGTCTTCATTAAAAACTAATGTTAATTATTTTATTCATTTTCCCTTGATTGTAGCATAAAGTCGAGGTAAAAGCCAAATGTATCAATTTATAAAAAACTGTTAAATATTCTTGCTCATTTCTACACAGAGAAAATAAAATAGTTAATTCGCTGTTATAAGAAAATTCAACTTGACGTTTCAGCCATGAGATTACTTTTTGCTTGTTTATTGTTGCTTACTACCTCTATTTCTGCCCAACAATTCGTAACCCTCAAGGGTAAAATCATAGACAAAAACACTCAAGCTCCACTCGAATCTGCAACCGTGTATCTGACGACACAAAAAGACTCTTCTGTGGTGGATTATGCCCTCACTGAAAAGAACGGGACCTTTGTTTTGACCACTCGGAAAAATACAGCTTCTTTGATATTAAAAGTTTCTTATTTAGGATATGATGTTTACAATCAGACTTTTAATGGAATGCAGCTCTCTCTGGAATTAGGCACAATTGCACTTGAAGAAAGCAGTAATCAACTGGATGAAGTGGTTGTGAAGTCTGAAGCTCCTCCCGTTAGGATTAAGAATGACACTTTAGAGTTTAATGCGGCTTCCTTTAAAGTGGGTCCAGATGCAAATGTTGAAAAGCTGTTGCAACAACTTCCTGGTGTAGAAATCACCCCCGATGGAGAAATCATGGTCAATGGGAAAAAGGTAAACCAAATCTTGGTGAACGGTAAGCCCTTTTTTGGAAAGGATGGAAAGATTGCCACCCAAAATCTTCCTGCGGAAATCATTGAAAAAATTCAGGTGGTGAATACCAAAACCAAAGAGGAAGAAATCTCTGGAGATACTGCAGGTTCTGATGAAAAGACCATCAACCTCACGATACAGGAAGATAAAAACAAAGGATATTTTGGGAAAATCATGGGAGGATTGGGTTCAGATGAACGTTATGAATCCAGTTTGTTGCTCAACGCTTTTAAAGGCGAACGAAAAATTAGTGTGATAGCTTCCTCCAATAACATCAATTCGGTGGGGTTTTCGATGAATGAGATTTTTGATAATATGGGTGGAGGTAGAAATAGTTCATTATCTTCCTATGGCGATGGTTCTTTTGGAATTAATGGTATGACGTTTGGCGGACAAACCGGGATTACGCAATCGCATTTGATGGGGATTAATTTTACGGACAAATGGTTGAAAAATTGGAATGTTGCCTCCAATTATTTTCTAACAAACACCGAAACTGTGAACGATAACCGTACCTCTCGAACCAATCTTTTACCTATCGGAACTACCTTTACCGAATCTGAATCGAGGATGGAAAACTGGAGTATTGGACACAATGTTAATGTGGATTTTGAGGTAAAATTAGATTCGACTACAACGATTTATTTTAATCCTAAGTTGAATCATAACCGAGGGAGAAACTTTAATTTGAGAACTCAAGAAACTCTCGATGAGGCCAATGCTGTATTGAACGACAGTGATAATCGCAATTTTTCTGAAACTCAAAACACGAGTCATCAACAGTTTTTCTATTGGTATAAAGCTTTAAAGAAAAAAGGTCGTGGTATTGGGGTGCGGTTTGATGCCGAAGGAGACAACCGTGAAAATGTAAATACCATCAATTCGATTACCCGTTTCTTTCAAGGGACTCGTCCTGATGATGTCAGGAACCAACAACAAATAGATGATGTTCGTCGTAATGAATGGGGTGCGGAAATCCGGTTTAATGACCCCATAAATGATTCGCTACGTTGGACCGCTGCCCTAGAGTTATCGGAAAAACGATCGGACACCAAGACTCAGACATTTGATTTTGATTCTGATTCAGGGAGGTTTGATGACCTGAATGATTTGTTGTCTAACCGAGTACAATCTCATACTGCCAAGTGGTATCCGAATACGGGTTTGACCTTGAGAAAAAAGAAGATGTACTTCAGTTTGAGGGGTGGTGCGGAGTTTATTCGGTTTCAGAACCAATCAGATTATCTGGGAGTTATAACAAATTTAAGTCAAGAGTATGTGTTTCCAAAAATTGGAAGTTATTTTAACTATCAACTTTCACAAAAGAAGGGGATTTATGGTTCCTATAATTATGATTTTCAGTTGCCCGATGCTACACAGTTGTTGCCTTTTGAGAATCTTGCTAATCCGTTGAATACAGTGGTGGGTAACCCCGATTTGAATCCAACGCAACGGCATAATTTTTACATGAATTTCAATAACTATGACTGGCAGGCGAGAAGTGGTATTTATTTGTATGCAGGTTTTGGCTATTCTAGAGATGTGATCGTGAATTCTACTGTATTTGACGAAGATTTTAAAGCCTTCACCACTTTTGAAAATGTCGATAAGAACTATAACA
>JBKBOP010000033.1:0-18487 GCA_046293575.1 Flavobacterium sp.
AACAGACAGTACTTTTATTGATAATAAATGGTGTTATAATATTGTTTTTTACCCAAGAAGGAAAGGAGAACTAACTTTTAAAGGTGATTTCTGGGTAAATGATACCACATTTGCGATAAAATCTATCAATATGGCAGTTTCTAAAAGTGCCAACATTAACTGGGTGAAAGAAATTTATATTGAACAAGAATTTGACGTCTTAAACGATTCAGTCTTTTTATTGAAACGCGACCACATGATGTCAGATTTTGCCTTTAATAAGAAAGAAGATTCTAGAGGAGTTTATGGTAAAAGAACCACATTGTATAGAAATCATACATTCAATCAACCCAAATCTAAAGAGTTTTATAAAGAAGAAGTAAATTTTATTGACAATGAAGTATTTCAGAAATCGGATGATTTTTGGGCAAATAATCGATTTGAGTCACTCAGCAAAGATGAGATTGGAGTCTATCGCATGTTGGATACACTTCAAACGGTGAAGAAATTCAAACAAATGTATAATTTGGTTTCTATTTTGGGCAGTGGATATATCCAAAAGGGGAACTTTGATTACGGTCCTATTTTTTCAACACTAGGATATAACGATGTAGAAGGTGCGAGAGTGAGAATAGGAGGTCGTACGTATTTTGGGCCTAATGACCCATGGAGGTTGCAGTTTTATACAGCCTATGGTTTCAAAGATGATCAATTTAAATATGGATTGTCGGGTAAAATTATGCTAAATAAGAAAAATCGTTTGATCCTTGAAGCTGGAAACAGAAGAGATATTGAACAGTTGGGAGCCAGTTTAACGACAACCAACAATGTGTTGGGAAGGAGTTTTGCTTCTTCAGGTCTTTTCATGACGGGGTTAAATACCAATCTTACCAATATAAATCTCACCACGGTTTCAGCTAACATTGAACCTATAAAAAATTTAACTTTTGAATCTGGTTTTTCATTCCGAACCTTAAAATCTGCTTTTGAAGGATTTAGCTTGGATTATTTTACAGATGCTACACAAACTCAAACCCAAAGTCAGGTCAAACAATCTGAAATCAATGTAAGTGTTGAATATACTCCGAAAAGAAAAACGGTGGGATATGGAGTTGAAAGAACGTTGGTGGACAACAATTTTTCTAGATTCTTTTTTAGTTACACCCAAGGTTTAAAGGGAGTTATTGATAGCGATTTTGAATATCAGAAATTACAATTTTATTACCGCCAACCTGTTCTTATCGGAGGTTTTGGACGATTGTTTTTTATAACAGAATTGGGAAAAACATTCGGAGAAGTACCCCTTGGCCTCATGAGTGTGGTACCTGGGAACCAATCCTATTTCTTGATCGAGAACACTTTCAATAACTTGAACTTCTATGAATTCGTCACAGACCAATATGCTACAGTACAACTGGAACACCATTTTAATGGAAGGTTATTTTCTAGAGTTCCTTGGTTAAGAAGAATGAATCTTCGTGAAATTGTGGGCGTAAAGGGTGTCATAGGCTCAGTCTCTGATGAAAACAGAGCCATCAATGCTTCCAATTTAATATATGTTGCCCCAGATAAACCTTATTGGGAATACAGTGTGGGTGTTGGCAATATATTTAAGGTCTTAAGAATTGATGCCACTTGGAGAGGAAATTATAGAGATGTGCCGGGAACTAATAATTTCACAATCAAAGGTTCCTTTGGGTTTTACTTCTAAAACATCAATAAATAACCTGAATTATTTTAACGTTTTTATTTAATTGAGGGTTCTACTTAATATTCCTTAAAAGTTTCATATTCACTGTTTGAAGCTATTATTCATTGTATCTTTACACATCTAAATTTAGAATTATGAGTACATTAAAAAAACAATCTTTTGACGTTTTAATTGAAATTCCAAAAGGAAGCAGAAATAAATATGAATACGATTTTGAGTTAAAAAAAATTAGATATGATCGTATGATTTTTTCATCCATGATGTATCCAGCAGATTATGGTTTTATTCCTGAAACTCTAGCATTAGATAAAGATCCTCTTGATGTTTTGGTTTTGGTTACAGAGCCAACCTTTCCTGGATGTGTTATGGAGGTGAAGCCCATTGGTGTATTTCACATGACTGATGAGAAGGGTCCTGACGAAAAAATTATTTGCGTGCCTGTTTCAGACCCAGTGTGGAATCAATTAAATGATTTAAGCGATGTAAATCCGCACTTATTGAAAGAAATCGAACACTTTTTTCAAGTATACAAAGATCTAGAAAAGAAAAAAGTTGATGTGGGGGGCTGGGGTGATGTTGCAGAAGCTCATGACATCATTGAAAAATGTATAGAGCGTTTTGAAAACATAGAAAATAAACCTCAAGGACTTTTTTCCATTCACTAAAATTATCAGATTCCAAATTAAAAGCAATATTCATTTTGAATCATTGCTTTTTTTTATTCCTATTTTGTTACTTTTGCAAGCGTTAAAAAAATGATAAATACCTAACTATGGATTCAATTATGATTTATTTGCCAGTCATCATGGCAATTGTTGGTCTCGCATTTATGTGGGTCAAAAGAGCTTGGGTTTTAAAGCAAGATGCCGGAGATGGAAAGATGAAAGAGATTTCAGATTACATTTATGAAGGTGCTTTGGCCTTTCTAAAAGCAGAATATCGATTGTTGACTTTCTTTGTAATTGGTGCAAGTATCGCCTTAGCAGGAATATCTTATATCGTTCCAACTACACACATATTAATAGTAGTAGCATTTATTTTCGGAGCTGTTTTTTCAGCTTTAGCTGGAAATATGGGGATGAAGATTGCAACCAAAACCAACGTCAGAACTACACAAGCGGCTAGAACTAGTCTACCACAAGCTTTAAAAGTGTCTTTTGGTGGTGGAACAGTAATGGGATTAGGTGTAGCAGGTCTAGCTGTTTTAGGTCTAACAGGTTTTTTCATTATTTTATTCCATTACTTTATGAATGGAACGTGGACCTCGACAAGCGACATGACGATTGTTCTTGAAACGTTAGCAGGATTCTCTCTTGGTGCTGAATCAATAGCACTATTTGCTCGTGTAGGTGGTG
The DNA here is from genome assembly GCA_046293575.1 of Flavobacterium sp. Classification (GTDB taxonomy): domain Bacteria; phylum Bacteroidota; class Bacteroidia; order Flavobacteriales; family Flavobacteriaceae; genus Flavobacterium. The sequence goes on from JBKBOP010000033.1 coordinate 3,046, forward strand.
GTATTTACACAAAAGCTGCCGACGTTGGTGCTGATTTAGTAGGTAAAGTAGAAGCAGGAATTCCTGAGGATGATCCTCGTAATCCTGCAACTATTGCAGATAACGTTGGCGATAACGTAGGTGACGTTGCCGGAATGGGTGCCGATTTATTTGGTTCGTATGTTGCAACTGTTTTGGCCGCAATGGTTTTAGGAAACTACGTGATTAAAGATATGGGTGGTGCAATTGATGATGCTTTTGGCGGAATCGGACCCATTTTATTGCCAATGGCAATTGCCGGTTTCGGAATTTTATTTTCGATTATCGGAACAATGTTGGTAAAAATTAGCGACAACAACGCCAAAGAAAAACAAGTACAAGGTGCTTTAAACGTTGGAAACTGGGTTTCTATAGTTTTAACGCTTATCTCATGCTATTTCCTAGTAAAATATATGTTACCAGAAACCATGAGAATGGAATTTTTCGGTGAAGGCTTAAAAGAAATTTCATCCATGAGAGTGTTCTATGCAACCATTGTTGGATTATTTGTGGGTGGTGTTATTTCATCAGTAACCGAATATTACACAGGATTAGGTACAAAACCGGTTTTAGCTATTGTACAAAAATCATCAACTGGAGCAGGAACCAACGTAATTGCAGGTTTAGCAACGGGTATGATTTCTACTTTTCCAACCGTGTTAATTTTTGCAGGTGCTATTTGGGCTTCGTATGCGTTAGCTGGTTTTTATGGTGTGGCTTTAGCAGCTTCAGCAATGATGGCTACAACTGCAATGCAATTAGCAATTGATGCGTTCGGACCAATTTCTGATAATGCCGGTGGTATTGCCGAAATGAGCGAATTACCAAAAGAAGTTCGTACACGTACCGATATTTTGGATTCGGTAGGAAACACAACTGCAGCAACCGGAAAAGGTTTTGCAATTGCTTCTGCAGCATTAACTTCATTAGCTTTATTTGCAGCGTATGTAACGTTTACAGGAATTGACGGAATCAACATTTTTAAAGCTCCGGTTTTAGCCATGTTATTTGTGGGTGGAATGATTCCAGTAGTTTTCTCTGCCTTAGCAATGAATTCTGTTGGAAAAGCTGCTATGGATATGGTGTACGAAGTGCGTCGTCAGTTCAAAGAAATTCCCGGAATTATGGAAGGAACAGGTAAACCGGAATATGGCAAATGTGTGGAGATTTCTACCAAAGCCGCTTTACGCGAAATGATGTTACCTGGAATTTTGACTATTGGTTTCCCAATTTTAATTGCGGTTTTACCAAGTTTATTAGGCTATGACAACAAATTAATCGCCGAAATGTTAGGTGGTTATATGGCTGGAGTTACGGTTTCGGGTGTGCTTTGGGCTGTTTTTCAAAACAATGCCGGTGGTGCCTGGGATAACGCTAAAAAATCTTTTGAAGCTGGTGTAATGATAAACGGTGAAATGACTTATAAAGGTTCAGATGCTCACAAAGCAGCCGTAACTGGAGATACTGTGGGTGATCCATTTAAAGATACATCTGGTCCATCAATGAACATCTTAATCAAATTAACATGTTTGATCGGTTTAGTAATCGCTCCAATTTTAGGAGGACATGATGCTGTAACTGTTGTAGAAGAAGTGGTAGCAGTTGAACTTGTTGATGCTGTAAGATCTGAAAACAAAGAAATTTCAATCGAAAAGTCAAAATCGGCTGATGGTGTTGTAACTGCAAATGTAACAATTAACACTACTGTTGAGGGTGAAACAAAAACTTCTACTCAAACTTTTGTTGGAACGGAAGAAGAAGTTAATGCCAAAATTGAAGAATTTAAAAAGCTATAAGTTATTTATATGATATATCAAAAAATTAGTCTCAATACTAAAATGTTGAGACTATTTTTTATTGTAGTAAACTTAGATCAAAAGTTTACTACTTTAAGATGATGTCATAATTGTCTTTAAGCAGCAATTGGATATAAAAATACAATCCTGTAAAGAAAAATTACTTCCATTATCATATATTGCATGATAATATTTGGCTTATTCATTAAAATATTGGGAGATATTGTTGAAATTTTCAAAATTTTTTTGGTTTAGTAATATTTTAGTAATATTTTAGTAATATTTTAGTAATATATTTGAAATAAGTTTAAATTAAAAATATAAAAAATGAAAAAATTTATTTATTCAGTTGTTGCTTTAGTCAGTTTTTCTTTCGCTTCAACAGCACAATGTAATGAACAATCTACACCTGTTACTTGCGGAGGTAGTACAACTTGTTGGTCTGTTACAATACCATGGACAGGGATTCAACAAATAGACATTCATAATTTGATTTCTTCTAATGGTACAATGATGAGAAAACCAAATCAGAGAGAGTTACTTATGATTATTGATGCAGTATGTTTGTAGTTTTCTTGAGAAAAGTAACCATAATAGTAGTATTCGCAATTGGGCAATTTGTGTTTTCGCAAAATAAGGTAAGCAAAAATTCAGATCTCAGGGTTACATATGGATTAGACTTTAAAAAGTTGATTTCATCTGAATCATCAGTTAGTGAAAACATGATATTGATTGTTAATGATAAAGGTTCATTATTTACTTTTGAAACAATGATGAACCTTAATGAAGTACAAAAAGTTAGAGGAGTCAAAGATGATGAGGTGCTTTTGTATAGATCTAGTTATTATTATCTAATCAAGAATGATGGTAAAGAAATCAGTCACTTTGAAGCAATTGGAAGTGATACATTTAATTTTTCTGAAAAAATTAATTCTGTTTGGCAATTAATTAATCAAGATACTTTAATTAGTGGTTACGCCTGTAAAAAGGCAGTTATTAAGCAAGCAGGACGAGAATGGAGAGCATGGTACAGTACAGATATACCCGTATCGTTTGGGCCATATAAATTTTATGGTCTACCCGGTCTAATAATGAATATAAAAGACTCAGAAAATATCTTTAATTTTACCGTAAATGAGATCATAATAGGTAATTTTGATACACCTACCAAAGTAAACAATTTTTTTATAAATGAAGAAGATAGACCTTTTGAAAGTATAAAAAGCACTGATTTTTATGCGTTAAGAAAGCGGTTTTATCAAATGAGTTTAAATGAAAAATTAAATTATATGAACCGTGAAAATGGAGCTAAACAAAGTTTTGTGGTTACTAACGCTAGTGGTGAGGCACCAAGGTTGAATAGTAAGCCCACAGACAGAAATTTTATTGAACAATACAATGAAAAATGAAAGTATATCGTATTTCAAAAGTACTGATCCTACTGGCATCCTTAGTTTGGATGCCTTTTTTTTCATGTGCTCAAACATACGAAATACAAGGTACTATTTTTGATTCTATTAAAAAGCCTATAGTTAATAGTGTGGTACTAGCTAGTGATACTGCAGACGAAGCCAATATTTTAGCATATAATAGTTCAGATGATAATGGTAATTATAAATTAATTGTCAAAAATAACCTGAAATTGGATAGTATATGGTTGATAGTAAGACATATTTCTTATAAACCAATTCGTATAAAAATACCACTTAAAAACATCAAAAAAGATTTCACACTCTACTCAAGAGTTGAGCGTCTTGATGAAGTACTTGTTGCATATCAAAAGACAGTTCAGATAAAGGGCGATACCATCACTTATAATGTCAAAGGGATTAAATCTGAAAAAGACTATACAATTGAAGAAGTTATTAAAAGGATACCAGGAGTAACTATCAGTGAAAGTGGTCAAATAAAATATCAAGATAAGCCTATAAGTCATTTATATATCAATGGTGTAGATTTACTTGAGGGCAGATACAATATAGCAACACAAGGTATACCCGCAGATGCTGTTAAAGAGATTGATGTGCTGAAAAATCATAATCATGAGCGAATTGATATTGGTCGAACAGAAAGTGACGCGGTTGCTTTTAATTTAAAAATAAGAGAAGATATAAGTTTGTTTTTTGGCAGTATCAATGGAGACGCTGGTTTGCCATTGATAACAGGTCAAATTGAGGCAACGCCAATATATTTAAAAGATGAATACCAAAATATCGGAAGTTTTAAATTAAATAATTTAGGCAAAACATTACGTGATATTGGCAGTGATTTAATCTTAGGGAACATAAATATCTCAGAATTAAAACTTGATGAAGCTTCAGTTATTAGGGCTCCAAATATCAATGGAGTGATTTTGTCAGATAAATATTGGCTTGACAACGATTCTTATGCTGTAACTAATGATGCAATACACAAAAAAAATGATTCAACTTTATTAAAATGGAATGTAAACTATTTAAATGAGTTGAGCAAAATTGAAAGCAAATCTTCAACAGTATTTTTGTCTAATAATCAATCTAGCGTCGTTGTTAATCGAAGCAGAAATGAATTAAGGCGTCAACGTTTTCAAGCAGGTGTTAACCAAGAAATAAACAAGCGTAACTTTTACTTAAAAAATGTAACTAATTATAAATATGCAGATAATACAGGAATAGAAAGTATACTTTTAAACGATAACGAACTTGAATCAACTTATCGTCATAGTGACTTTCAGGTTAGCAACAGTACAGTTCTTAAAACTTTAGTTAGTGGTGATAACATCATTCATGGCGGGTTAATTACTCAGTATGAACAAAATTCAGAAGAATTGAACGTAATACCGCCTGTGTTTGAATCTTTATTTAATAATAATACAAACAATGATGTTACAATACAAAATGTTCATATCAAAAAATTTAATATTGGTGCTTATGCCACATATGCTTTTAAATGGCTGAATTTAAAATGGAATGCTGGTCAGACGCTAGGGTACAATAAGTTTAAATTTGAAAGTAATCTAAAGCAATTTCCAGAATTTACAAATGAAAGTTTTCCTTTTAAGAGTGAATTTGATTATCAAAGATTTTCAACAAGCTCAAAAATCAATTCAAATCTTGATGTGGGTAGTGTAAGATTTTCTTGGGCTTTGTCTGCAGATTTTATAACTTTAAATACCGAAGAGAATTACGATGAAAGCATAATAATAAATGATTCCTATTTGTTTCTGCAACCTTACTTTTCTATAAGATATAAAATTAATTCAAAGTGGATTTTAGGTTCAAATTATTTTCAGAATAATAAAATTTCTGATTTTTCTGAACTATATACACCCTTCATTTTAACAAGTTTTAATACATTGGTTCAAAATCCAAATTATGTTAACAAGATAAAGACACAATCAGTAGCACCATATTTAAGCTATAGTAATATTCTAAAAAGCTTCTTTTTCAGTATAAAAGGCAGTTGGAATAATTCAAAATCAGATGTAACATTTTCAAATGTGTTGAGTGACGAGGGTTTTATAATAACGGATGTTGTAAAACTGCCCAATTCAATTAATAATTATGGTTTATCTGTAAATTTAACAAAAGGGTTTTTAGGGTCTTTTAAATCAGATTTAACGTATGCCTATAATTATGCACAAAACAATTTGTTTTTTAACGAGCAACTCCTTGATGCAGTTAACCGACTACATGCTATCGATTTTCAACTCACATGGGATAGTGGTATCTGGTATTCGCTTGAATATGTAGCTAAACTAAATTTTGGATCGACACAATTACCAAATAATGAAGTTAAGAATTCAGCTGTTTTTCAAACTGCTAATTTAGATTTCTACACAAGCTCAACAACACGTTTGCATTTTGGTATGGAGTACGCAAGAGCTGAGATATCAACAAGTGATGCCACTAACAATAATGCTTTATTTAACATGTCATTTTTTTACAAACCGTCTAAAAAACTTTTCTTAAGAACTTCATTACTTAATGTTTTTGACACACCATTTTTTACAACAAATAATAGTAGTGCTAATTATGTCAATTTTTATCAATTCTCTTTACGACAAAGACAATTTACGATAGGTTTAACATATTCTCTTTAATCTTTAAAACAAGCCATTAAGTTCGGCATTAATCTTATTTAAAATCATTCCTAAATCTTCGGGATTATCAACAAAATTGATATTATCCACATCAATAATTAAAAGATTTCCTTTGTCATACGTTTGAATCCACGCTTCATAACGTTCATTTAGGCGGCTTAAATAATCAATAGAAATGGTGTTTTCATATTCTCTTCCTCTTTTGTGAATTTGACTCACTAAGTTAGGAATAGAACTCCTTAAATATATTAACAAATCAGGAGCTTGCACCATGCTTTCCATGAGCTCAAAAAGGGAGATATAATTTTGAAAATCGCGATTGGTCATTAAGCCCATGGCATGCAAATTGGGGGCAAAAATATGAGAGTCTTCATAGATGGTTCTGTCTTGAATGATCTTTTTCCCACTTTGTCTTATTTGCAAAATCTGACGAAAACGACTGTTCAAAAAATAAATCTGAAGATTAAAAGACCAACGTTCCATCTGATGATAAAAATCATCCAAATAAGGATTGTCTACAACATCTTCAAAATGTGGCTCCCATTTGAACTGTTTGGCAAGTAGACGAGTTAAAGTTGTTTTTCCTGCTCCAATATTTCCTGCGATGGCTACGTGCATTATGGACTTAGAATTTTGAAATTAGTAATTTGATGGGAGGTAAAAATAGTTAAAATTTGTTCTTTATAGCTATAGTTTTGGATTGAATTTTTGTGTAACTCAATTTTCTCAAACTCTTTTTTTTCAAGATTATAAAAATGTAATCCCTCATTATGCTTAAAAATGATTCTCCCATCTGATACTATCTGAAAGCTGTCAATTGAATCAATGACTCCTAGTCTTTCAATCCTTCCAAAAATAGTACATCGATAAAGTTCATTGCTAAAATTCAGCCAATAAAAATAATTTAAGTCTGAATCATAGCTTTTGATATTCTCTTTTCCGGGTACTGTTAAATAATTAATTCGATTGCTTTTAAGATCATAAAGACCAATTTGTTGGTTATTGGCATTAAACAACCAAAGTCTATTTTGTGCAGCCGATCCTAAGGCTGAAATGAGAACAGGCTCAGAAAACGTTGAAAAATTAACCGAAAGCGTTTCATTAAGTTGGTTGTCAAGAATAATGGCTTTATTATAAATGTCATAAAAAAGTAAAATCCTGAGTGGATTGGTGATGTCAACTTTGAAAATTTTTCCAAGATTAGGATTTTTAAACTCCCATCTTTCATGCTCATTACTCTTGATAAAATTACTGCCCTCAGAATAATAGTAGTAGCCAAATTTATCTTTTCCCCAAAAATTGTCTGCTTTTAGAGCTAAACTGTCTATCAATTGCACCTCAATTTTTTTTTCTTGAGCTACAGAAGATGTTAAAATGAAAAACAAAACAAGAGTGAAATATTTCATAAAGGCTAAGATACAATTAAACTATTGAAACGTTTCTCAGTCCTACTCCATATTTTAACAGAAATTTGGTAACAATCTTTTTTGTTTTAAGTCAAATTTGTAACGCACCACAAAAAATTGTTTTTTATGAAAAATATAGTGTTTCTACTATGTTTTATTTTCCTAAGTATTCCAACAGTTTTTGCTCAAAGTTTCTCAGGCATGGCAGTGTATGAATCAAAGACCAGTACAGCAGATATGATGGCCAATATGCAGGGCAATCGTGAAATTCCACCAGATAGAATGAAAATGATTGAAGATAGAATGAAAAAAGCTTTTGAAAAAACGTTTATTCTCACTTTTGATAGAAATGCGTCCACCTACAAAGAGGAAGAAAAACTTGATGGTCCAGGAGATTCTGGAGGTGGCATGAGAATGTTTTCAAGCATGATGGGTGGTGGTGGCACCCATTACAAAAACATCAAAGACAAATCATTTATTGTAGATAAAGAATTTTTTGGCAAAGAGTTTTTAATTAAAGATTCATTGACATCCATTCCTTGGAAATTGGAAGGTGAGTCCAAGCAAATTGGAAACTATACTTGTTTTAAAGCCACAGCTATTGTTCCGGTGGTTCAATCTGATTTTAGAAACTTTAGAAGACGTGATGAAGAGGCTAGCAAAAATGAAAAGACAAAAGATTCTACAAAACAAAAGAAAGAGGATTCATCCACCAATTTTATGGATCAGTGGGAACTTCCCAAAGACAAAGTGATTACGGCTTGGTATACTCCAGACATTCCTGTGCCACACGGGCCTGATGAATATTGGGGACTACCCGGACTCATTCTTGAAGTAAGTGATGGTAAAACAATTATGCTTTGTTCAAAAATTGTTCTGAACCCAAAGGACAAAAAAGAAATTAAAGCCCCCAAAAACGGAAAAGTAGTCACCCAAAAAGAATATGACGCTATTGTAACAGAGAAAACCAAAGAAATGCAGGAAATGGGTCGTGGTGGCGGACGTGGGTTTCAAATGAGAATGGGCGGTTAATACATTTATTATCAAACTATGTTACGATATTTTTATTTTGCAATACTGTTTTTTTCAATTTCTACCTTTTCTCAAAACATTAAATTCGAAGGAGTCGTACAAGACACACTAGGCCTTCCTTTAGACATGGCGAATGTAATGGCTGTTAATGAAGAAACCAAAGCCATGGATGCCTATTCTATTACCGCTGGGAACGGTCGTTTTCAGATGACCTTGAAAGCGAATTCTTCTTATAACATAAAAGTGAGTTATATTGGGTTCCAACCTTTAAATTATAGCTTAAAAACAGAGAAAGACAACATCCAAAAGACATTGGTTTTAAAAGAAGGTGGCTTTGCTCTGGAGGGAGTTGAAATTGTTCAAGAAATGCCTGTTTCTATTAAAGGAGATACCATTGTTTATAATGCAGATTCTTTTAAAACCGGTGGAGAACAGAAGCTAGAAGATATTTTGAAAAAACTTCCGGGTGTTGAGGTTACTGAGGATGGTGAAATTGAAGTAGAAGGACGAAGAGTCACCCAGCTTTTGGTGGAAGGGAAAAAGTTTTTTGAGGGTGACACCAAGTTAGGGTCTAGAAATATCCCCTCTGATGCGGTAGATAAAGTTCAAGTATTGAGAAATTTTAACGAAGTTTCTCAGTTAAGGGGTCTTGAAAACAACGAGGAAAATATTGCTATCAACATTAAGTTGAAAAAAGGAAAGAATAAATTTTGGTTTGGTGATGTCACTGTGGGTGGAGGGCCTGATGAACGATTTTTAGTCAACCCTAAACTTTTTTATTACAGTCCAAAAACCAGTGTGAATGTACTCTCCAATTTTAACAACTATGGAGATGTCCCCTTCACCAACCGTGATTTTTTCCGACTCACTGGGAGTTCCAGAAATACTATTGGCAGAAGCGGAACCAATGTGGGTATTTCAGCAAATAGCTTAGGATTATCAACTAACCAAAACGATCGTGCGGTTGAAATTGATAATAAATTTGGGGCTCTAAACGTCACACAAGAAATCAGTAAGAAATGGAATGTGAGTGGTTTTGGAATTCTTTCTTCCAACAAAACACTGACCAACGTTGAAACCAATTCAGGTATTTTTAGACCTAACTCCACGGAGGTTCAAACCTTAGAGCAACGAACAGATATTTCAGATTTTAGAAATAATCTAGCTATTTTTAAAATAGGATCTAAATTCAAACCCAATTCAAATTTTCAACTCGATTACGATGCTTTTGTCAGACGCTCTAATCAGTCTGAAAATAATGAAATCACTTCGCTTTCACAAGTTTTTACCAACGGTTCCTCAGATGAACGTTTTAATGATATCTTTTCTTTCAAAAGACAAGATCCTATTGCTTTTAATCAAAGCTTAAATATGTTTTGGACACAAAATCCTAAAAGTACATGGGTGTTTGAAATGCAGCATCAATACCAAGATGAAGATCCTTTCTATAATCCAAGTTTGCTCGAAAATCCATTTGATGGATTGGGTTTTCAAGAAGTTGAAGGACGATATGATATTAGACAGGAACGATTTGTAAAGACCAATAAATTGGATGCAAAAGCCGATTATTATTACAGTGTAACCCCAAAAGGAATACTCAATTTAACGTTGGGTAATACCAATGCCTATCAAAGTTTTAATTCAGGGATATTTCAAATTTTGGATAATGGGGATGTTTTTCAAGTGCCCAATCAGGATAATTTCAATTTCGACAATGATGTTCGCTACAATTTTAATGATGCTTATGTAGGACTGCATTATAAATTCATACTTGGTAAGTTTACCATCAACCCAGGGTTTAATTTGCATCGATTTAATATGTACAACGATCAGTTAAACAGTCGTGTGCGAGATGATTTTACTAGGTTGTTGCCAGATGTGTTTGCACAATGGCAGATTAAAAAATCAGAGTCGATGACCTATACTTACCGAATGAGTAACTTCTTCAACGACATTAATTCCTTGGTGGAAGGGTATGTGTTTAATAATTTCAACACGTTAAATGCGGGTAATCGTTTTATTGAAAATGCTTTGGTGCAAAGTCATAACTTGAGATATTTTAAATACAATCTTTTTAATTTCAGTAATATTTTTGCCAATTTGAGCTACAATAGAACGACTGACCCCGTTGTATCAAGAGCTTTTTTCAATGGGATTTATCAAATTAGTGAACGAGTAAATGCCGATTTTAGTAATGAATCTGTCAACGGTTCTTTTTCCTATCAACGAACTTTTGCAAAGTTTTACAGATTGGGTGGAACAGTGAGCCTTTCTTGGAATAAAAACAATCAATTGTTTGTGAATCCTTCGGATCCTTTAAATCCAGAATCAGATTTTATTAGAACGATTGAGTCTTTTAATCAGTTTTATAGGTTTACGTTTTCCACGCAGTTCAGAAAATGGCCCAATCTTGAAACCGGTTATAATGTTAATATCAATGAAAATCCAAATAATTCTTTCACAACACACAGTCCTTTTGCTAGGCTGGAATATGTGTTTGGGAAAGGGTTCACCTTTAATGGGAGTTACACATACAACAATTTTAGGAGTTCTACTGGTGATGTTAGAAATACATTTGATTTGCTTTCTGCTAGCTTGAATTATAGAAAGAAAGATGCCAAGATGGAATATAGAGTTTCTGGAACAAACTTACTCAACACACAAACTGTAAATAGAGACAGCTTTAATATTATTGGTTTTAGTTCCACGCAGGAACAAATTTTACCTAGGTATTTGATCTTGTCCCTCAAGTATAACATCTAAAAAAAATCCCGCTTCATTCAGAGCGGGATTTTAGTTTTTAAGTTAATTTACAGTCCGAAAGACTTTTTGACTTTTTCAACAAAATCAAGCTTTTCCCATGTGAATAATTCTACCTCTAACGTTTTGGGAACACCATCAGGAGATTTAAACGTTTTAGACACAATTTCATTTTTTCTACCCATATGACCATAGGCAGCAGTTTCACTATAAATTGGGTTTCTCAATTTGAGTCGCTGCTCAATCGCATAAGGACGCATATCAAAAACCTCTGATACTTTAACTGCAATCTCAGCATCTGTTAGACTAACTTTTGAAGTGTCGTAGGTGTTTACATAAATATTGGTAGGTTTTGCTACACCAATAGCATACGATACCTGAACTAATATTTCATCGGCTACGCCTGCTGCTACTAAATTTTTTGCAATATGCCTAGTGGCATAAGCTGCACTTCTATCCACTTTACTAGGGTCTTTACCAGAAAAAGCTCCACCACCATGAGCCCCTTTTCCTCCATAGGTGTCAACGATAATTTTTCTACCTGTAAGACCAGTATCTCCATGCGGACCTCCAATAACAAACTTCCCAGTAGGGTTGATGTGATACGTTATTTTATCATTAAAAAGATGAGCATACTGTGGGTTTTTGGTAATCACTCTAGGAATTAAGACCTTAATAATATCATTCTTAATTTGTTCCAACATTATTTCATCTTCAGCAAAAGGGTCATGTTGTGTTGATACCACAATTGCATCAATTCTTACTGGCTTATTTTCATTGGAATACTCCAAAGTGACTTGGGATTTTGCATCTGGACGTAAATAAGTGATTTCCTTATTTTCACGACGAAGAGCGGCAAGCTCCTGAAGTATTTCGTGGGATAACTTAAGAGCTAAAGGCATAAATTCTTCAGTCTCATTCGTGGCATATCCAAACATCATTCCTTGGTCACCAGCACCTTGAGCATTGGCTTTAGCCTCAAAGTCGGTATTTTCAGATTTACGATCTACCCCGCGGTTAATATCGTCAGATTGGTCATGAATGGCAGATAGAATGCCACACGAATTGGCATCAAACATATATTCACTTTTGTTGTAACCAATTTTATTAATTACATCTCTTGTGATTTTTTGAACGTCTAAGTAGATATTCGATTTCACTTCGCCTGCTAAAATAACTTGACCTGTGGTTACCAATGTTTCACAAGCCACTTTAGAATGTGGGTCAAAAGCTAAAAAGTTGTCAATTAATGCATCACTTATTTGGTCTGCAATTTTATCAGGATGTCCTTCGCTCACGGACTCTGAAGTGAATAAATATGCCATAAATTAAAAATTTAGTATTGGGAAAAGAAGACAAATAGCAATACTAAAGAAGAAGATTTCTGCTTTAGCATTTTTTAATGAGGTTGCAATCAGTCAAATTTTTCCTCTGAGTTAATTTGAGACAAAAGTAAGAAAGACTTATCATTAATAAAATTATTAGCAAAAAAAAACCGTCTCAATTATGAAACGGTTCAATTGAACTTTTAATTTGTTTTAATTTTTTATGAATTTTGAAGCAGAGATTCCATCATTTGTTGAAATTACAAGTATATACATACCAACAGATAAATCATTAACATCCATTGAGAAATTTAAAGAGCTATTTGCATTAAATGATTTAATTACCCTTCCATTTGAATCAGTAATGATTGTAGAGGTAATTGAATTATTTGTCGAGGTAACATTTAAAATATCTTTTGCAGGATTGGGATACATAGATATTCCTTTACTTTCAATTGATGGCAGTGAGGCAGTTGGAACAACAATAGAAATATTATCTATAAAAGCGGAACCGTCATAATTGTCATGTGCAAATCGCATTTGTGTTATCGCATTTGTGTTGTTTATGGTTGATCCAGAATAAACCAAAGCATTGTTAACATAGTATAAAACAGTTTGATCAACTGTATTTCTTACCATTTTTACATTATACCATGTATTAATCACCCAATTGGGTGCTGTTGTATTAACAAAAACAAGTTCGTTATCTGTATTAAGATCAATAGTCCTAACTAGTCCTTGAAAATTAAATACAAATCTCAAGGCAGTTGTTAAAGTTGGAGCTGTTCCAGAAAATGCTAGAAAATTTACATCCATACTATTTGAAGTTTGTTCAGTCATTCTAATATCAAAACTGATTTCAAGTAGTGGAGCATTTTGAGGTACTGGAAAATTATAAAAAGCTCCAACAATTGGTCCCTGTTGAGGTGGGAAAGCAGCTTCTTGAATAATTTTTAAACTTCTTGTGCCATTTGTGAATTGTTCCTCTGTGATAACTTGATTAACGATATTGGCAGGTTCAGCTTGACCTGTACCAGTAGTAATCCAATTGTTTTGTCCATGAATGCTTCCTAAATTGTATGATTCAGAACTTTCAAATGAAATGTTTGTTTGTGCAAACATAGATGCACTAAAAATTAGAAGTAGTAGTTTTTTCATAATTTATAAGTTTTGATTTTGGTGCATAAATGTAAAAATATTTTGTACAATCCATTAATGATTTAAAAAATTAATACATTTGTTAATAATTTTAAAATTCTATACAATGAAAAAAACTTTACTATTTTCTCTTCTTTTGGTATGTATTTCAATTAATGCACAAGTAACAATTTTTCAAGAAAGCTTTGAAACTTACAATGATTTTATAATTAGCGACATTGGTGGATGGATTACTATTGATTTAGACGGTTCTTCAACCTATGCTGGAGGTGGTGGAATTGATTGGCCAAATAGGTTTCAACCGCAAGCCTTTCAAATTTTCAACCCCATTGCAGCTGAAGTGACTAATAATGCTACCGGAAACGATCTAAGAAATTTTGATCCACGACCTGGAAGCCAAAAATATGCTGGTAGCTGGGCTGCAGTTATGCCTGGAGACGGTGCAGGTGGTGCCGGACCAAATAATGATTGGTTAGTGAGCCCTGCTATGACTCTAGGAACAGCTGATAATACTTTAAAATTCTGGGTGAAATCAATGTCAAGCTCATATGGCCTAGAAACTTACAGAGTAGCAGTTTTTGTTGGTGATGGAGTTCCAACTGGACCTTCAGATTTTACTATTATATCTGGGGGTGCTAATTTAATTGCACCTTATCCAAACTGGGAAGAAAGAACTTTTAATTTAGATGCTTATAGCAATCAAACTATTAGAGTTGCAATTCATTGTAACTCTGTGGATAGATACTTTTTTTTAGTTGATGATTTTATTGTTACTTCGGCGAGTTTAAGCACTGAAAATTTCTTTACTAGAAATTTGAAACTGTACCCTAATCCTGCAAACAATCAGTTTACTTTAAGTAGTACAACTTCCTTAATTGAAAATGTCTCTATTGTTGATTTAAATGGGCGGGTTGTTAAAAATATCAATGTAAACTCTTTGAGTTCTTTAGAAGCGAACACCTCGAATTTGTCATCAGGAATGTATTTTGTGAACGTTGAAACCAACATTGGTAAAGGTTCAACTAAACTAATCATTAAATAATTTAGTTTTTATTTTACATATTATTAAATCCGGGCTTGTCCCGGATTTTTTATTTAATTTCTCTTTGTAATTCTAAAAACATTTGCTTTTCTTTGCCTTGTTCTAAAAAATACTGTTTGTTATCACGAAAGCCGGAGGGAATAGACCCTGTGAAAGCTTAGCAACCTCCCAAAAGGAAAGGTGCTACATTCTATCTGCCCTGTGCAGAAAAGATAACCCAAAGTCAACTTCTCACAAGTTTTCTGATAACAAATGAATAATTACAAGTTATCAGAAATGCCAAACATTCAAAAAATATTAAAAGAAAGAATCCTCGTCCTCGATGGAGCCATGGGGACCATGCTGCAACGGTACAATTTCTCCGAAGAAGATTTTCGTGGGTATCGTTTCAAAGATTTTCCATATCCACTCAAAGGGAACAACGATTTACTTTCGATCACCCAACCCGAAGCCGTAAAAGCTGTGCATCGAGCTTATTTTGAAGCTGGAGCCGACATTGTAGAAACCAACACTTTTTCCGGAACCACCATCGGAATGGCCGATTATCATTTGGAAGATTTGGTGTATGAACTCAATTACCAATCTGCCAAAATCGCCCGCGAAGTAGCTGATGAATTCACCGATAAATCCCGATTTGTAGCCGGTTCCATCGGTCCAACCAACCGTACTGCTTCTATGAGTCCCGATGTAAACGATCCTGGATTCCGAGCCGTGACTTTCGACGATTTACGTATCGCCTATAAACAACAAATCGAAGCTTTAATTGATGGTGGTAGTGATGTTTTACTAGTAGAAACCATCTTCGACACACTCAATGCTAAAGC
>JBKBOP010000034.1:0-18426 GCA_046293575.1 Flavobacterium sp.
GATTTATTCTTTACGTTCATACAAACAACAATGATGAAGTTTTTCGTAGACTTCATCTGAAGCTTTTACTTTATCTGTGTCGTGACCTACATTGGCAATTGCTTGATGAACCTCATCAATCAAACATTTATTTTCATCTATTACGAGATGTAAGTCTTGGTGATCGATATGCCAAACAGCATTTTTGACTCCTTTTACAGAATAGGCTGCTTTTTCAATACGCTTTTTACACATGTCGCAATTTCCATTTACTTCGATGTCGTATTTGGCATTTTTATTTTTCTTTTCTTGTGCTTGAAGGGTAACCCCCATCAATGAAATCATTAGAATTAGAATTATATTTTTCATTTTTATTGAAAATTTAGTGGTATTAACTTGGTTTTTGTAACCCTCCTTCGTTGGGCAGGTTTGGTCCAGATACTTCGGAATGAATTTTATATTTAGGAATTAATTAATTCTCCATCGTAATCCAGCATAATACATAGCTCCAAATACCGGACCATAAATCAAACTACTATCAAAAAAATCCCCAAAGGGGTCCGTGGCGGCTATGATAGCATTAGGTTGGCGATAATTATTCATGTTCTCCCCTCCCACATAGATTTCAAAATTTGAGCTAAATACTCGAGTCACTTGTGCGTTTAGGGTAAAAAACGATGGTGCCATTGAATTCCACTGAAATTCATCTGGATTTCCGGATGAAACTGGCATACGTTGTTCGCCTAACCAATTGTAGGTGGTATCAAATTTCCATTGCTTTCCATTATCCTTGATAGATGTTTCATACGCCAAATTGGTAAAAAACCGATGTCTGGGTTGTAACACACGTTGTTCCAAGCCAATAGAGTTAGTGTTGCGAACATCATAAAACTTATAGGAATTTCTCCATTCTAAATGTGTAGCTGGTGTGATATTAAAATCCAATTGCAAACTATTTGCAAAGGATTTTCCGTCTAAGTTATAGAAATTTACCTGTTGAGAAGAGGCGTCTAAATCAACAACTACCTGATTTTGGAAATCGGTTCGGTATACATCCAATCCCACCTCTGCATCTTTACCAAATATTTTGAATTTTTGTAAAAAACTCACCCCATAATTCCAAGCAATCTCGGGATCTAAATTATAAAACCCATTATTTCCTTGAGGCAAGGTGGGTAATACAAAAGCACGATTGGAAGCAAATATATTTTGATTTTCCATAAATACATTGGCCAATCTTTTTCCTCTTCCAACCGAAGCTCTCAAAGTCGTTTGCTCTGCGGGTTGGTACCTAATATGTGCTCTGGGAGTTAGAAAAGCTCCTAATCTGTTGTTATAATCCGCTCGACCACCAAGGGTGTAGCTTAGATCATCATCATTGTTATAGCTATATTCAAAAAATGCTCCCACACCAATATCATTTCGTGAAAAATCTTCGGTTTGATATACCTCTTCAAATCGATCCCATTGAAAAGAAGCACCCGTGGTGAATTTATGCAGTGTATTATTAATTATTGAAGCAAAAAGGAGGTTGCTATACCAACTTTGATGACGCACAAAATAATCCCTATTTCCGTAATATCCATCCTGTCGATAATCAGAGAATTGGTTTTGGAAACCGATACTTTGGTATTCCATATCTGGAAACACATATCCCACTTTGGCACTGGCTAAAAACTGACGGGTATTGATTTCTGAACCCCACAATGGATTGATTGACCGTGGGATATTAGGGTCAAATTCCACTTGACCAGATTGTTTCTCATCTACAAAAAACCGCCATTTAAATTCTGCGGAAATACCGGTTTTCCCACAAATACCGTACTTCCAATGGTTCATCACATTAACTTGACGCATTAACGGATTATCTAAAAACCCATCTTTGTTCATGTCATTTTTCTCATTACGAAAATTACCATGCACCAATATACCTGTAGCCCAATGCTCATTTAAAACGGTATGGTAATGAGTGTTTAATTCAAATCTACCCCCCATACCTCCAAAGGCATTTATAAAAAGCGTTGGTTCTTCGTCTGGTTTTAAAAACTCATAATTGATTTGACCCGAAATACTTTCATAGCCATTGATAACACTTCCGGCACCTTTTGTAATTTGAATACTATGCACCCAAGGCCCAGGAATAAAAGAAAGTCCGGAATATTGCGAACCACCTCTAAGTCCGAGTATGTTTTCCTCTGTCATTGCAATGTATGGGCTGGTCAGTCCCAACATCCTGATTTGTCTAGTTCCAGAGACTGCATCAGAAAAATTTACATCAATACTTGGATTTGTTTCAAAACTCTCTGAAAGATTGCAACACGCCGCTTTAGTTAATTCTTTAGCGGTCATGGTTTGGACATTTGCTGTTGAGCGAAGATTTCTTTGAAGTGAGCTTCTAATTTTAGTTAGTGTGACTTCATCTAATGAGGTGTCAAACTCCATATCAAATGTAAAGCTGCCTGGCTCTTGAATGGTCTGAGTAATGGATTTAAACCCTACATAACTAATCACCAAAACCGAAGAATTTTCAGAAAGTGGAATTTTAAATTTCCCTTTGTTGTCTGTAACGGTGCCTATTTCTGTGTCTTGCCAAAAAACATTGGCTCCAGAGAGGGGTTGTTTGTTTTCAAAAGTTACTGTACCTGTAACTTGAGATTGAGAATACATTTGAACTGAAAATAGTAAAAATATTGAAATTGAAATAAGTTTATACATTGTAAAATAATTTTAGTTGAATAAAAAAACTGCTTCGATAGCATTACTTCAACTAAAATTAGGCGTACAAAACCAACTGAGAATAAAGAAGGTATAAAGGAGGAGCGTTTGATTCGCAATAATAATAAAGGTAACTTGGAAATGAATCTTCTCCTTCAATATTCATAAATGAAGGACCATGATAGGGAAGCGTATCAAAAAAATCAAAATCAAAAAAACTTAATACAGTATCTTCAAGTTCAACTTGAAGGAGATCATCTGAACAGCATTCATCATGTTCTTCTTGTTCATGTTGCTCTGTTGAACAACAGATTTCTTTTTCAGAATGATGTCCACAACAATTTGATTCTTCTTTTTCAAAAGCTGTAACAGAAGCAATTTCACCCCCACAATAGTGTATATTCAGACTCCATCCGCTGGAGGAAACCAGTAGAAAAAAGGCCAACAACAGACTTATACTTTTTCGCAATTGCATGGTGCAAAGTTACTTATTTTAAATTTACAAACACCAAATAAAATAGTAAGCACTACAAATCAAATACTTGTCCAATCATTGGGACTATGCATTCGTAAGTATATTTCTCTTCAATTTTAATTCTCAAAGTATCCGCAGCCTGGTTTTCACCATGAATCAGGAACACTTTTTTAGGTGGATACTGTAACTCCTCTAACCAATTTAATAAGTCATTTTGATCACCATGAGCAGAGAGGCCTTCTACTAAAAGAACTTCAGCTTCGACAGGGTAATACCTTCCAAAAAACTTTATTTCCTTGACTCCATCGAGCAATTTTCTACCCCGGGTCCCTTCAGCTTGATAGCCAACTAGCATGATGGTATTTTCTGGATGTATAATATACCTTTCTAAATAGGAAAGCACCCTGCCTCCAGTGACCATTCCGCTAGCAGCAATCACTACTTTGGGTCGTTCGTCATAAATGGCATTGATGGTATCCTGATAATCCGTTATCATAGAAAACATCCCACACATTTGTTCACATTCATAGGGAGTAAGCTTATGCCATTTGGGATTTTGGTTAAAAACATCAATTACTTTTATGCCCATGGGAGTATCAATAATATAGGGGACATTCGGAATTCGATTTTCTTCTCTTAATTTCCAAAGAAAATACATAACCACTTGAACTCTTTCCACAGCAAAACTGGGAATGACTACGTTCCCTCCTCTATTTATCGTTTTATTAATAATATATTCAAGATCCAGCATCACATTATTATCAGGATGCAGGCGATTTCCATAAGTGCTTTCTAAAAAAATATAATCTCCGGAAACAGGCTTTTGTGGCGGATACATCAAGACATCATCATCCTGACCAATATCGCCTGAAAAAACGAGTTCTTTCCCCTCTACGTTTAGCGAAATGGAACAAGCTCCCAATATATGTCCTGCTTGAAAAAATTTGAAATGCACCTCCTCAAAAAGTTGCACCTCCACCTCTTTTTCTACTACCCTAAAAAATGGAATTACTGCTTGAGCTTCATCAATCGTATACAATGGCTGGGCAGGATGGTGCTTCGAATAGTGTTCTTCATTGGCTTTTTTTGCTTCTTCTTCCTGAATCTTGGCACTATCCAATAAAATTAATTTTGAGATTTGCTTTGTCGGAGCTGTGCAATAGATTTTACCTGCAAAGCCTTGTTTAACTAACAAGGGTAACCAACCACAATGATCAAGATGGCCATGGGTTAGAATAACAAAATCAATCTTTTTCGGGGGAAAAGGCAACGCTTCCCAGTTCAAATTTCTTAAGGCTTTAATCCCTTGAAACAATCCACAATCAATAAGAATCGTGCCGTTGTGAAGTTCAATTAAAAACTTAGAACCTGTTACTGTCCCAGCCCCGCCTAAAAAATGAACTTTCATAGCTTCAAATATTCGTTTCGCATAACTGATGTGTTTCCTTCATGACATTTTTCATCCGCTGATTGCTTAATCCGATTTTTGACAACCAAACGACATTTGAAATCAAATCAAAAACGGTTATAATGTCTTGTAATAATAATTTGTCCTTTTCTACTGCTGTTAGGGTCGTGAGACATGTAATGGGATAGAGATGGAAATAATCAATCTTATTTTTAAGACCTTCGCCAATAGGAAAATCCCAACTCAACAAATTCAAACCAGAGCAATCTGAAAATTTAATAGCCTCTTCTGTAAATCTACTATTGGTGACAATCCAACATTCTTCAATGCTATGCTTTCCCAAAAAAATATCGTGATCATGGGTTTTTAAATCATTAAATCTAGACAATATGTACATGGGAACTTTGACATCGCTTTTGGCATCTTGACTCCCATGGAACTTGCACTCCACTATGGAAACCTTTTCTTCCTTTTTCAACAATACATCAAGTTCATGGGAAACACATTTCCCCTCCAAAAACAGATTCATTTGGGTTTGAAAACCTTCATATTCAAAAATTCTGGCCACAAACTTTTCAAAAAAGAAGCCAGCTGGACCCAATGCTAAAATTGCCGCACGAAGATTATATCTTGCCGCATGTGCATTGGAACGGGATTTAAGTAATTTAAAAGCTAAACGATAAATTTTTTTGGTAGGGATTCCATCATAAAGACTTCCTTGAATTTCCTCTAAAATGGACTGAACATCGTCTTCGTTTGCCCCTGACTTTCGTAGCGAATTGACTAATTTATCATCATCAAAGGAAACCAACTCTCCGGAATATTTCGTGACCTTTACCATGATTGCATTTTATGCTTAAAGATAATCATTTTGCTCCAGTCTGTATTTTTTGAAAGTAAAATGCGGGCAGAAAAAGGATTAAAAATATAGGATGAATCAAAAACCTTCTTAGATAAAACAGTATAAAGTTTTGCTGTTCATTTCCCAATTTCATCAAAACTAAAAAACTAAAAAAAAGGAACAAGAAAATAATGAAGTACATTATTGAAGCAAATTTTGTTGTCATTAAGTCTCTAAAGACTAAGTGGATAATGAGAATTGATAAAAAAGAATTGATAAAAAACCTGATTGAAAGACTGAAACTCAACCAGAACAAATCAAATTCAGGCCATGGAATTTGCAAATAATCATTCTTGAAATAAATTAAAAAAGGATCGTAAAAAAGCCCCTCTTCAAAGCCTCTGATGGCTGCCAAAGCTAATATCAGAAGCAAAATTGCAACACGGGTTTTGGTTGACTTAAGGTTTTTCATCGGCAAATAAAGAATATTTTTGAACCCAAAGCACCCACAACAAAAATACAAATCCATAAATAATTAAGGGAAATAGTACTCCGTGTAAAAAATGTTGATATTCAGGATATTTGAAGATGGCTACACTAATTAGAGAAATTCGCAACACATTAAGCAGATGAATGGCTAACACACCAATTACTATAAACGCTATTGTTTTTTTTATTTTTCCCTTGAAGGCTATCACAAAAGCAATAAATAAAATCATAACCGCAAGAGCATTACAACCCTCCACTACCCTAGAGACATAAGTTTCATTGATTAAAAATTTAATAGATGCTTGTTCAGAATTGGGTGCTATTGCAGCATTAAAACCAAGTTTTTCAGTTATCCATCTCGTCTGTTTAGCTACCGATTGCGTGAAAGAATCAACCTCAAAGTTAGCTTTGTCAAAACTTGACAAATAGTACTGATAGATAAAGGTTAAAATCAAATAACTCAGGAAAAATTTGAGTAGAAACACCAAGAAAGGTTTGTAGGCGAGAAATAGATTCTTCAAGTCAATTATTTTTAACAAAAATATACATTTTGATGCAGTAAGCATCGATTACTTTTGCAAAAAATAACATATGCAAATTGAAATTAGCAAAGTTGAAATCGATCGAATTGTATCGAATTTAAACCTTAGTAAAGAGCAGAAACTACAACAAATATGTGACTACTTAAAGGAAAACATATCACATTACGACTGGGTGGGTTACTATTTTGCAAACCATGAAACCAAAACGCTTCATTTAGGCCCCTATGCTGGAACGCCAACTGACCACACTGAAATTCCATTTGGCAAAGGCATCTGTGGACAAGTGGCTGTCTCCAACCAAAACTTTGTGGTCCCAGATGTGTCTGCACAAGACAACTATATTGCTTGCAGCATTACCGTGAAGTCTGAAATTGTAGTGCCTTTATTTGTCAACGGCGTGAATATTGGTCAAATTGATATTGACAGTAATGAACTTGATCCTTTTACTAATGAAGATGAAAAACTACTGGAGTACATCAATCAAAAAGTAGCTGAGTTGTTTAAGTAAAAACTTGTTCATTTCAAAAATAAAACTACCTTTGCAACCGAATTAGGAAACACCTTTTTCATACATAATAATCATTTAAATAATATTGGAATGTATTTAACTAAAGAAACAAAAGCTGAAATCTTCACTAAACACGGAGGAAAAGCTGAAAACACAGGTTCTGCAGAGGGGCAAATTGCTTTGTTCACTTTCAGAATTTCTCATTTAACAGAGCACTTGAAGAAAAATCGTCATGATTACAACACCGAGCGTTCGTTAGTTTTATTGGTAGGTAAAAGAAGAAATCTTCTTGATTATCTAAAGAAAAAAGATATCAATAGATATCGTGAGATCATTAAAGAATTGAATATTAGAAAATAATCAATACGAAAGAGGTGCGAAAGTGCCTCTTTTTGTTTTATATATTTTGAAAAAAAAGTTTGGTTTTTCATTGGGTTTTACAACAACTACACAACAACAACACAACGACCCTTTGTTTAATTAGAATTAAAAAACATTTATGATTCCACAAGTTTTTAGAGAGGTCATTGACCTCGGTGATGGTAGAACTATTTCTATCGAAACCGGAAAATTAGCAAAACAAGCCCACGGGTCTGTTGTTGTTCAAATGGGTAATGCCATGTTATTATGTACTGTTGTATCTTCTTATAAAGAAAGTACAATGGACTTTTTTCCATTAACAGTCGATTACCGCGAGAAGTTTGCTTCTGCCGGTCGTTTTCCTGGAGGATTTTTCAAAAGAGAAGCTCGTCCAAGTGATGGTGAAGTATTAACGATGCGAATTGTTGACCGCGTATTGCGTCCTTTATTTCCATCAGACTACAAAACCGAAACACAAGTTATGATTCAATTAATGTCTCATGATGAAAATGTGATGCCTGATGCCTTGGCTGGACTTGCTGCTTCTGCTGCTATTCAATTATCAGATATTCCTTTTGAATGTGCTATTTCTGAAGTGCGTGTAGGTAGAATCGATGGTCAATTCATTTTAAATCCTAATCAGGCTCAGCTAGATGTTTCTGATTTGGATATGATTATCGGTGCTTCTGAAGACTCCGTGATGATGGTGGAAGGTGAGATGAAAGAAATTTCAGAAGAAGAAATGGTTGAAGTGATTCGTTTTGCACACGAAGCCATTAAAATACAATGTAGAGCCCAAGTAAAATTAGCCGAAGCATTTGGTAAAAAGGAAATTAGAACCTATGAGCCTGCGAAGGCAGATGAAGCTATTGCTCAAAAAGTAAGAGACATTGCTTACGATAAAATTTATGCGATTGCTAAAGGTGGTCATAGTAAAAGAGAACGTGGTGAGGCTTTTTCGGCTGTAAAAGACGAAGTATTGGCAGCATTTACTGAAGAAGAATTAGCTGAAAATGCTGGTTTAATTAAAACTTATTTTTACAAAGTTGAAAAAGAGGCGGTAAGAGAATTAACGCTTGCTGAAGGTTTGCGTTTAGATGGTAGAAAAACTACAGATATTCGTCCGATTTGGTGCGAAATTGATTATCTGCCTTCAGTTCATGGATCTTCACTTTTTACAAGAGGAGAAACACAAGCTTTAGCAACAGTAACATTGGGTACTTCAAGAGAATCCAACCAAATAGATATGCCTTCTTTTCAAGGTGAAGAAAAATTCTATTTACATTATAATTTCCCACCATTTTCAACAGGTGAAGCGTATCCATTGAGAGGTACATCACGTAGAGAAATCGGACACGGAAACTTGGCTCAACGTGCCTTAAAAAACATGATTCCAGCAGATTGTCCTTACACTGTGAGAATTGTATCAGAAGTACTAGAATCTAACGGATCATCATCTATGGCAACTGTTTGTGCAGGAACGATGGCGTTAATGGATGCAGGAGTTCAGATGATAAAACCAGTTTCTGGGATTGCAATGGGGTTAATTTCTGATGGCCAACGTTTTGCGGTTTTATCAGATATTTTGGGTGATGAAGATCACTTAGGTGATATGGACTTTAAAGTAACTGGAACCGCTGATGGTATAACTGCCTGTCAAATGGACATGAAGATAAAAGGGATGCCTTATGATATTATCATAAAAGCTTTGAAACAAGCTCGCGATGGTCGTTTGCATATCTTAGGTAAATTGACGGAAACCATTGCTGAACCAAAAGCAGAGGTAAAAGATCATGCTCCTAAAATCATTACTAGAATTATTCCTAATGCATTTATTGGTGCTTTAATTGGCCCTGGAGGAAAAGTGATTCAAGAATTACAAAAAACCACCAAGACTACCATTGTTATCAATGAAGACCCAATTACCGAAGAAGGCATTGTTGAAATTTTAGGAACAAATCCAGAAGGTATTGCAGCTGTTTTAGCAAAAATTGACTCGATACTTTTCAAACCTCAAGCAGGAGAAGCCTATGAAGTGAAAGTGATTAAAATGCTTGATTTTGGTGCTGTGGTAGAATATACTCAAGCTCCGGGCAATGAAGTGTTACTTCACGTTTCTGAATTAGCATGGGAACGCACAGAAAATGTTTCTGATGTTGTTAAAATGGGAGATGTCTTTATGGTTAAATATATTGGAACTGATCCAAAAACCAAAAAAGAGAAAGTCTCTAGAAAACAACTTTTACCGAGACCACCTAGAGAAGAGAATAGACCTCATACTCCAAGAGAATAATACAATCCAATTTTTGAGAATGTAAGCTGACCCGAGGGGTCAGCTTTTTTTGTTTTTAATTGTACTATTTTTTCTAAGAAAAGTTTTGAAATTATAATTAAATCATTAATTTTAACTTTTCTTAACATAGTTTGAAAAGTATTTTCATGCCAAATCATAAAACCTACATTTTTTCTTGTAAAGAAATCCTTTGTCTTTTTTTGTTTATAATTCCTATTTTTTCGTTTGCACAAGAATTCTCTTTAACAGGGAAATTGGTGGATGAAAACAAACAACCTTTGGAATCTTGTGAAATCATTATTCTAAAAGCTGGATTTATAAAGGGAAGTGGTATTACCAACGAAGAAGGTTTTTTTGATGTAAAACTACAAAGAGATGTCTATTCTTTGAGGGCCTATTTTTTAGGCAATGTGGTTTATGCAACAGAATTTGAATTTGACAACCACAAGGATTTGGGCGAGATGGTTTCTTTCGAATTGACCAATGAATTGGCTGGGGTAGAAATTATAGGTAAGAAAAAAATAATAGAAACGATGGTTGATCGCACCGTTTTCAACGTAGAAAATAGTGTAAGATCCGTCGGAACGGATGCTCTTGAACTAGTGAAAGGAACTCCAGGCGTGAATATTCAAAACAACATAATAGGTTTAATTGGTAAATCTTCGGTTGCGGTAATGATTGATGATCGAATCATCAATTTAGCAGGCGAGGACTTGAATAATTACCTGAGAAGCATCAATTCTGAAAATGTAAAAAGTATTGAAGTTATTACCACTCCACCTGCAAAATATGCAGCAGATGGCAACAGTGGACTCATTAATATTCGACTGAAAAAAACTAAAGAAGACTCTTGGTCTGTGAATGTGCGAAACATGCATTTTCAAAATTCTTATTATACGTTTATTGCTAGTGTTGGTATGAACTACAAAAAAGACCGATTTTCCATGCAAGCCAATATCGGCAAACAAGAAGGAGCTTATCGGGTTACCGAAACCAGAACCTCGAATTTTGATGGAGAACTCTGGGATGGTGTGTTACAAAGAAAAGACTTTGCAGATGCCTACAGAGGAGCCATTGGCTTTGAATATGAACTCACAGACAAAGCTTCTATTGGTGTAAACTATATTGGATTGTTTGATAAGCCTGATATTAGAGACTACAATATCACTTCTGTTAAAAACCTAAACAACTCTACTATATTGGGCACTTACAGAACAGACGGATTTGAAGTTAGCAAAAACAACAACCAAACCTTGAATGCTTTTTATACACAGAAGCTAGATACTCTAGGTAAATCCATGAATATTGATGTGGATTATTTAGATTATTACTACAGTAGAAACCGAGACTTTGAAACCTCATTTAGAGAAGCCCAAAGCAATACGACCGAACCCTTTTTCAATGCCAACAACACTAGTGAAGTAAAACTGAGAAACTACAGTGCCCGACTTGATTTTGATTGGCCTACCTCTTGGGCCACGCTAAATTTTGGAGGAAGATTGAACTGGATTGACAATACTAGCGACGTTGCATTCTTTAATGTAGAAAATGGCAACTTTATTCTTGACCCCTTACAAACCAACTTATTTGATTACAAGGAAAGTACACAAGCAATCTATGCTAGTTTTCAAAAAAAACTAAGTGAGAAATGGCAAACCCAAGTGGGGCTTCGCTATGAAACCACTCAAACTGATGGAAAAACTACTTCGATAGACCCTGATCAAAACCAACAAAACACATTTAATTACAACCAATTATTTCCAACGGCTTATCTATTGTATCAACACAGTGAAAATCACAGTTATTCAGCTAACTACAGTAAACGAATCAATCGACCGATATTCTGGAATCTAAATCCATTCCGTTGGTATATGAGTCCATTTCTCATTCTGGAAGGAAATCCATTTTTACAACCCTCCTTTACAGATAATTTTGAATTAAATTATAACTATAAAGAGAACTTAAGCTTCAAAGCCTATGCTTCGATTACAAAAAATTTCCAAGCACAATTGCCCAACATCATTCTTGATGGAGAACAACCTGTTACGGAATTGTTTTGGGAGAATTATTATAATCTCAACCAGTATGGCCTAACCATTACCCATTATTTCAACAAATTTGATTGGTGGGAAAGCATCAATACATTTAATGTATTTTATAACGATGCTTCTTTAAATATTGATATTAATGCGAATCCTATCAACGGAACTCAATTTTCATTCAATAGCAACAACTCTTTTGTGATGACTAAAAAAAGAAATCTCTTTGCAGAAGTCAATTTTAATTACGACTCAAGAGGTTATCGTTCTTTCTTCACAGCAACCTCCGGAAATCAACTTGATGTAGGCCTTCGCTATTCACTTCGTGACAAAGGTTGGAATTTTGCTATTTATGGTGATGACCTTTTTAGAAGTTCTCTTCGGTTTTACGAAGGTACTTTAGCCAATGTGCCACAACGATGGTCTGCATATATGGATGAAAGAATGGTAAGACTCGTGATCACTTATAAATTTGGAAACCGAAAACTTTCAAGTACCATGAGAGAGTCAGGAAACGAGGAAGAAAAAGAGAGACTAAAATAATTTTAAAGGATTGTAACTTTTTTGAACCTCACCACGTATAACTACTTGTAATCTTAAAACAAGGAGACCCAATTCAATGAGACAATTAAAAATTACCAAGCAGGTAACGAATCGTGAAACTGCATCTTTAGACAAATACCTACAGGAAATCGGTAAAGTTGACTTAATCACAGCCGATGAAGAAGTTGAATTAGCACAAAGAATTAAAGCCGGAGACCAAAGAGCCTTGGAAAAATTGACCAAAGCCAATCTACGTTTTGTGGTATCGGTGGCGAAACAATATCAGAATCAAGGTTTGACACTTCCTGATTTAATTAATGAAGGAAACTTAGGTCTTATCAAAGCGGCACAACGTTTTGATGAAACCAGAGGTTTTAAATTCATTTCCTATGCAGTGTGGTGGATTAGACAATCGATTCTTCAAGCATTAGCTGAACAATCGCGTATTGTTCGTTTACCATTGAACAAAATTGGTTCTATCAATAAAATCAACAAAATGTATGCTTTGTTAGAGCAATCTAACGAAAGAGCTCCCTCTGCGGAAGAAATTGCCAAAGAGCTTGACATGACTGTGAATGACGTGAAAGAGAGCATGAAAAACTCGGGTCGTCATTTATCGATGGATGCACCGCTTGTGGAAGGTGAGGATTCAAACCTATATGACGTATTACGCTCTGGCGAATCTCCAAACCCCGATAGAGAACTCATTCATGAATCGTTGAGAATCGAGATTGAAAGATCTCTGGAAACCCTTACTCCAAGAGAAGCTGATGTGATCAGGTTGTATTTTGGTTTAGGCGACCAACACCCCATGACATTGGAAGAAATTGGTGAAACCTTTGACTTAACTAGAGAAAGAGTTAGACAAATCAAAGAAAAAGCCATCAGAAGATTAAAACACACTTCCAGAAGTAAGATATTAAAAACCTATCTTGGATAAAGAATAACAATAGTAAACACTTGTATATTCATGTGTTTTTATTTAATTTGCATTCAATAAAGATTGGTACACTATTTGACACACTTATAGTAAAGATAACAACAGCTTAAAAACTGTTCGTTTTTTGATTGATGATTGAAACTCCGGCTGATTACCGGAGTTTTGCTTTTCTGGGCAGCAAAACTCCAGTCTGTTCGCCGCCATAGCAGCTCGAGTTTCCGGAGTTTTGCTTTTCTGGGCAGCAAAACTCCAGTCTGTTCGCCGCCACAGCAGCTCGAGTGTCCGGAGTTTTGCTTTTCTGGGCAGCAAAACTCCAGTCTGTTCACCGCCAAAGCGGCTCGAGTTTCCGGAGTTTTGCTTTTTAAACTATCCCGATGTTTCAGTTTCTCTTTTCACAACTGTTTATTCTGGGCGTGCCCCAAGGGTCAGGCTTTCGCCACTCGCTTTTTTATGGATTCACTTTGTTACTCCATAAAAAGAGCTCAAACAAAGGCTCAATCCTTCACGCAAAACCGTAAAAAAAGAGCTAATTTGAGTTTACAAAAACGTATTTTTGCATCGTCAAACAAAACAACTACAACAACATGACCAAGACCTTGATTGCACCTTCTGTTTTAGCGGCCGATTTTGCCAACCTCCAACGCGATATTGAAATGATTAATGCTAGCGAAGCCGATTGGTTCCATATCGACATTATGGATGGCGTTTTTGTACCCAATATTTCATTCGGGATGCCTGTTTTGGAAGCTATTCAAAAGCATGCCAAAAAACCACTAGATGTGCACCTCATGATTGTGGATCCCGATCGTTATATTAAAACGTTTGCATCACTTGGAGCCAATGTGCTAACAGTGCACTACGAAGCTTGTACGCATCTACACAGAACACTACAAGCGATAAAAGCAGAGGGCATGCAAGCCGGAGTGGCTTTGAATCCTCACACCTCAGTGAATGTATTAGAAAGCATCATTCACGATGTTGATTTGGTATGTTTGATGAGTGTGAATCCCGGTTTTGGCGGACAATCTTTTATTGAGCATACCTATGAAAAAGTTAGACAGCTCAAAACGTTGATTAACTCCAAAAATGCAACGACTAAAATTGAAATTGACGGTGGTGTAAATAATAAAAACGCCTCCTCACTCAAAGAAGCTGGGGCAGATGTACTTGTAGCCGGAAACTTTGTGTTTAAATCTGATGACCCAAAAGTCACTATTCAGGAGCTAAAAAAACAGTTGGCCGTTTAGGCAACATCATTCCCTCATTATTTCTCGACATAGCCCAGATGGAAGCGGTACCCCACAGGGCAAAAAGCTTGTTTTTTTTTAGTATGGAGGGGGCGACCACCGGAAACCCACGGAAGTCATGAAAAAACTGCTTTTTGACCGAGGAGTATAAGCGGACAGCTGGAATAGCTTCAAAATAGCACCGGGGCTGCGACACAAATGTCCACAACCCCGGTGAGAACAACGCTATGAGAATTTTTTAATGTTGGTCAATTAAATATTTGATTAAATCCGTAGTGGTGACTATACCTACAAGTAAATCAACTTCTACAACGGGTAGAGCGTGAAATTCATTTTCTGCCAGAATCTGTGCCACTTCTTTTATAATGGTGTCAGGCGATACTGTTACTAACTTTTTAGTCATCACCTGCTCTACGGTAAACATATTGTAGACGGTTACATCTATCACATCTGCATCATCATCAACGGAATCTACAAAGGATATTCGCAATAAATCCGTATAACTGAGCATTCCTAAAATTTTATTTCCACTCACCACGGGCATGTGACGAATTTTATGTTTTTTAAACAACTGCTCCGCCTTTGTTAAATCATCAGTGATATTTAATTTCACGACATTTTTAGTCATAATACTTGAAACGGGGACTCTATTTTTCATAACTCAGGATATTTAAGATGAAACGTATAAAAGAAAGTTTTCCTTTTAATCTTTACCAAAGTTCATGATTAATTGAATTTAAAAATATGATAATCATCAGGTTTTGAAAAAATGTTCGATTGTTGGATTGTTGGATTATTCGACATTAGGATTAATAGTTCCACCAATAGCGTACACATTTGGATTCTATTTCCGAATCTTTAATTTGGAATTTGGAATTTGCAATAAAGCTTAATGTCTAAAATTTATCATTTTACGCACTTTCTGAAAGAGTTCAGGAAATTCGGATTGAAATTGGTCTGGGGTTTCAAAAAAATGTTCCAACAACACTGCAATAAATTCAAAGGAATTGGTAAAACCATAGATTCTAAAATACTCTGAATTGTTTAGCTGTTCAAAAATATCCGGTTGTAAAGCATATTCTTTGATTTTGACATACATATCTGAAAAAACCATGGCACTAGCATCATTGCTTTTTAAGCCATGAAAGTGCAATGCATGTGCAAACTCGTGCAGCCCGAGATGAAGATTGTCGTTTGAATATTCAAATCCTTGCATAAAGTCCTCCCACGAGAAAACGATGGCCTTCATTCTGGGATTAAATTCGCCTTTATGCCAATTGTCGTTGGCGTTAGAATAATAGATGGAGGGAAAAAGAATGATTTTATCAAACACTTTTAAAAGGTAATTTCGCAAACCAAAAGTGAGTTTAATAGCTGTACCCGCCACCATAATTTTCATCTCATCAGTAATCACCAAATCCTCTCTAGGTATGAATTCATAGGTGTTTAAAAACCTAACTACGCGGTGTTCGAAAAACCTTCGTTCTTTAGGACTTAACCGGCTCAAAAAAGGAAAATGTTTTCGTAAAAAAAGAGATTGTTGTGGCGTCAGTTTTTTAGGAAAGGGATAAAAGTGTACATAGACCGGTCGGTTAAACAGCATGAGCCAAATGGATTCAATAAATTTGAATAAATAGATTGAAATAATCAACAGAAAAGTAAGGGCAATGATGATACCTTCCATGGTTTGAATTGATGGATGAAATATACATTTTTATTTGTTAAGGTCGTGTTTATGGCTTAAAATACAAATGAAAAAGGCTTTCCAATTCAATTGATTTATTCAAATTAAAGTTCAGTTTACATTTGTGATATGAATGTGTACAAAAAAATCTAAGAAATTCTAGATTATCTGTACTTAATTGGTATTTTAAATATATTTAAACTGGTATTGATATTTTTTTCATGCGGCTTATATATTTACGGAAATTCATTAAAAACTAAGTTTATGAAAAAATTATTACTCATTTCATTTTCTATATGTTACATACATATAGCCGCCCAAGTCACTTATTTGACTGAGCAATTTGAATATCCAGCAGGTGATTTTCTAATTGATAATGGATGGTTTGCACACAGTGCTTCTGGAACTAACTCAGTGGCTGTTAGCACTAGCGGCTTAAACTGGTCAGGATATGTGGCAAGCGGAATAGGCAATGCTGCATTGGTTACTAATACCGGTGAGGATGTCAACAAACCTTTCAGTTCTTATCCAACAGAAGGAAGTGTTTATGCGTCTTTTTTGATGCGAGTGAATGCACCATTTGCAGCTTCGGGAAGCGGGTTTTTCTTTCACTTGGGATATTATAATAATACCTCAACTCCAGTATTTACATCTTTGAATACTGCTTTTAGAGCAAGAACCTTTGTATTGCAAGGTACAAATCCTAGCACTCAATTCAAGTTAGGTTTATCATTCAACACGAATGATGCTACTGGTTCAACAGATGATCTTGTGATTGGCCAAACCTATCTGGTTGTGGTTAAGTATGAATTTATTGATGGAGCTAATAATGATGAAGTCAGTTTATTTGTTTTTCCTGAAGGAGCCAATATTGAAACAGAACCTACAACTCCTGATTTAGGACCTTTTACTGGTTCAGCAGCAGATGCTCCTGTTCTCCAAGCTGCAGTTTTAAGACAATACAATGCAGCACAAGACGTAACGGTTGATGGTATAGTAGCTAGAGATTCATGGAATATAGCGGTAGATTGTGCTGGTGTACTTGGCGGAACCGCATTTATTGATAACTGCGACGATTGTGTTGGAGGCACCACAGGATTAGAAGCTTGTGTTGTTGATTGTAATGGTGTATTTAATGGTTCAGCATTCCTAGATAATTGTGATGTCTGTGTAGGTGGTAATACAGGCTTGGATCCATGTGTTGCAGACTGTAACGGAGACTTTGGTGGCACTGCTATAATTGACAACTGTGATGTTT
The DNA here is from genome assembly GCA_046293575.1 of Flavobacterium sp. GTDB lineage: Bacteria > Bacteroidota > Bacteroidia > Flavobacteriales > Flavobacteriaceae > Flavobacterium. Next base: position 17,322 of record JBKBOP010000034.1, read on the forward strand.
GTGTTGGAGGAAATACAGGACTTAATGCATGCGTTGCAGATTGTAATGGTGATTTTGGTGGAACAGCTTATCTCGATACCTGTAATGATTGTGTGGCTGGAAATACTGGCGAAACACCTTGTCCAATTTCATTTATGGAAGATCAATTCAATTATACAGCAGGTGTTCCATTGACTAACCACGGATGGTTCGCTCACAGTGCAGCAGGAACTAACCCAATTTTGGTGCATAGTTCTGGACTTGCGTTTACAAGCTATTTAGGTAGCAACATCGGCAACGCTGCTGCGGTAACAAACACTGGACAAGACATTAACAAACCTTTCTCTGAAAATGCCACTACTGGCGACGTATATGCCTCTTATTTGGTGCGTGTAGATGACCCAGTTATTGCCGCAAGTGAAGGATTCTTTATGCATTTTGGCACGTATTCAAATACTGATAATCCCACCTTTACAAATTTATCTACAGCTTTTCGAGGAAGGGTTCATGTTACACAAGGAGATAATTCAGATAAATTTAAACTTGGATTATCATTTAACGCTGCCGCTGCAAGTGGCACAACCGCAGACCTAAATGTTGGTCAAACCTATTTAGTAGTTGTGAAATATCAATTTGTTCCAGGTGAAACCAACGATACAGTAAGTCTTTATGTATTTGAGGATGGGGATGACTTCTCTGTTGAACCACTCGATCCAACCATTGGACCACTCACTGCCACCCCTACAAACCCCTCAGATCCAGAAAGTACGTTAGCACCAGATGCACCAGTAATACAAGCAATTGCATTGAGACAATACAATGCCAATCAAAATATTATAGTTGACGGTATTTTTGTTAAAAATACTTGGGATTTATTAGATAATTGTGATGTACTTACGTGGTATGCTGATAATGATGGTGATGGTTTTGGTGTTGATACAGATTCAATTTTAGCTTGTGATTCACCTGGTGCAAATTATGTGCTAGTTGGTGGCGACTGTGACGACACTGATGCCACCATCTACCCTGGAGCACCTGTCATTTGTTACGACGGCATCCAACAAGATTGTAATTTAGACGAAACGGATGGTTGTCCACAAATCACGACGCAGTTATTACCTAATGA
>JBKBOP010000035.1:0-18144 GCA_046293575.1 Flavobacterium sp.
ACCGTTTTACGGGAAAGTACTCCTTTGAGACGTTTGGATTACACCTTGTGGTCATCCCCAGTGGCCGGACAAAACCTTTTGAGTTTTTCTCCGCTAACGATGACCAATCGTTTTTACACCTACAACCCTTCGACTAATGTTTATAACAGCATTGTACCCAACTCAACTTCGTTTGAGACTGGTGTGGGATATTTAATCCGTATGCCTGACGATCATCCCACCACACCCGAAATTTGGGAAGGAGATTTTTTGGGTGTTCCCAACAACGGCACTGTTACTGTAACTGTGGCAAACGATACCTATAATGCAGTAGGAAACCCCTACCCTTCTACCATTGATGCTGATGATTTTATAATAGATAATAATCTGACTGAAGCACTTTATTTTTGGAGAAAAATCAATGCCGCTGCTGGCTCAGCGTATGCTACTTATACATTGGCAGGTGGAGTTGGCACAGATACGAGTGGTAGTAATAACCAAATCCCTAACGGCATTATCCAAGTTGGTCAGGGTTTTATTGCAAGAAGTACATCAACTTCTTTTGTTTTTAATAATGAAATGAGGTTGGGCAACAACGACAACCAATTCTTTAGAACTGCCAATACCGAACATAACCGTGTGCGATTGGCTCTTAACGGAAGTATTGGTTTGTATCAGGAAGTATTGGTGAATTATATGACAGGTGCTACCAATGAACTAGATCCTGCCATTGATGGAAAATATATCAACGACAGTCAAACTGCTTTCTACACAATATTAAATGAAGAAGCTTATGTCATTCAGGGAAGGGCTCTTCCTTTTGACAACAATGATATAGTACCCTTAGGCTTTAAAACAACACAAGCGGGTATTTATCAAATCTCATTGATGAATGCCGACGGACTATTTACAAGCGAGCAACAACCTATATTTATAAAAGACCTTGACTTAAACATCACTCATGACTTTGCAGAAGGAAATTATAGTTTTACAAGTGAATTAGGAATCTTTGACTCACGATTTGAATTGTTATTTAACAATGAAACACTTTCTGTGAATCAACCAGAACTTGGTGTTTTGGATATTTTAGTATTTAACAAAGAAGGCGTTTTAAACATTCAATCTACTCAAAATATACTTAAAAAAGTTACACTGTATGATGTCAACGGAAGGATATTGCTGCAACAACAGCCATATTCTAATACTACACAAATTTCATTACAAGAATTTTCACGACAAATGATATTAGTGACTATTGAAACCCAAAATGGAACTTCAACAACCAAAAAGATCATACATTAAATACATAATTCAAAAACAAATTTAAATCACCTTTCACAGGTGATTTTTTGTTTCTTAATGATTTGATAAACTGATCCCAAAAAATAATCGACAGATGGTATTAAAATACCGCTATATTTGCGGACGATTACAAATACCACATCTTGTAGTCTACTAAAAACTAAAATTTTATTTATGAATTTATTTTTACTTAAAACTTATTGTAAGTTTTTGTTGTTTTCTTTTTTGATTTTATTTTCAACTAATAATTGGTCTCAAACTTTTACACAAATCACTTCGGTTGGTGAATTGGTAGACGGGACCTATTTATTTGTAGGTGATGGTATTGCAAATGATGGTATTATGCTTAACACTGCAAGCACTACTCCATTTATCAATTTTACTACAGTTACGAATCCAGGCAATTCAATAACCTCAGGAGTTACTACAGATAATGAATTTCAAGTCACAGTCTCTTCAGGCGTAATTACTATTTTTAATTCTTCTGTAGGTTATGTTTCATGGGGTCGAACAGGTAACATTGGTAATACTGCAAATTTCTACAATGATTCCCCTGAAAATAATGAAAAATGGACAGTATCAGTTACTTCTGGGCTATGGACTTTAGCAAATGTTGCAACACCCGCGAGATCATTACAATGGAATAATAGTTCACCAAGGTTTGCATGTTATACAACTAATCAAGTTAGGCTAAAGTTATACAAAAAAAATGTTGTTGCAAGCCCAATAGTAACTGGAGGAACCGTAAACGGAACTGTCGGTACAGCTCTTAATTACCAAATAAATGCTACTAACGCTCCTTCCTCTTATGCTGTAAGTAGCGGAACATTACCAGCAGGATTATCTTTAAATACTTCCAGTGGCGTAATTTCTGGAACACCCATAACCGCTGCTTCAAGTTCGGTTAATGTAACTGCTTCAAACGGGGCAGGAACAAGTGCCCCAGCAACCTTAAATTTTGAAATTGCAAAGGGCAATCAAACGATAACTTTTGCGGCACTAGCAGATAGACAATATGGTGATGCCAATTTTAATTTAACGGCAACAGCAAGTTCAGGTTTAGCAGTTTCTTATATAAGTTCAAATACTTCTGTAGCTACTATTTCCGGAAATACGGTAACTATTGTTGGGGAGGGAACCACCAACATTACAGCTTCACAGGCTGGAAATGCGAACTTTAATGCAGCGGCCAATGTTATTCGTAGCTTGACGGTCACTAAACGCCAACTTACTGTTACAGGCTTAACAGGTGTTAATAAAGTATATGACGCAACCACAACTGCCTCGGCTACTGGTACGGCTACACTTTCCAATATTTTAGCAGGTGATGAAAGTAACGTTTCTTTATCAGGCACACCAAATTTTGTCTATGCTACGTCAACTGTTGGTATAAACAAAACAATTAACGTGAGTGGTTTTACTCTATCTGGACCCTCGGCAGGAAATTATGATCTTATTCAGCCAACACTAACGGCAAGTATAACAGCAAAACCTATCACTGTTTCCGGAGCAACCGCAAACAATAAGGTATATGATGGCACAACAACTGCTACTATTGTTGGAGGTACACTCATTGGTGTAGAAGCTGTAGATGCTGCCAATGTATCGTTGTCTTCAACAGGTTCTTTTGACACTGCTGATGTTGGCAATAATAAACCTGTTACAGTCTCAATTTCAGGAAGTGCTGCCTTTAATTATAGTTTAACGCAACCTGGGATTACCGCAAATATCACAAAAGCAAACCAAATCATTACGTTTAATGAACTGCCTCCGTTGAATTTAAATTCATCAGATTTAAACCTAAATGATTATGCCTCAGCATCGTCAGGTTTAGCATTAACGTATCAAAGTTCTAATACAGCCGTTGTTACTGTTTCAGGAAATACACTAACTATTGTTGGAGCGGGCTCAGCAGTTATAACCGCTTCACAAGATGGAGATAGCAATTTTAATCCTGCTGCAAATGCTACGCAAAGTATTACGGTTTCTCAAGCTCCACTCTTAATTGCAGGTTGGGATTTTCAAACTACAACAAATGGCGGAACAGCATTACAATCAGCACCTAATACACCAAAGCAAATCACTGCAAATTTTGGTTCTGGTGAATTGTATTTGGATGGCACCAATTTCTCAAGTGATTTTGAGACTGCAACATCTGGAAATGAATTAAATTCTTTTGCTGGATCTGCTTTAAATACTAATGGAACAAGTTTTTCAACAATTACAACAGGTGCAGCTTCTTTGGCTTTAGTGAGTGGAACTAATTCAACTGCAAATGGTAAAAGTGCCGTTTTCGTATTAAATATGACTGATTACACTGATTTAGAAATTTCTTATGCTGTGCAAAGAACTGGTTCTGGCTTTACAAGTAATGAGTGGGAGTATAGTTTAGACGGTACTGTTTGGAATCCAATAGGTACAATAAATAGTATTCCTTCATCTTTTGGTATAGTAACTTTACCTGTGACTTCAAGCTTAAATAATGCTGGAACTGCTTACATTCGATTAACAGTTACTGGATCAACAGCTAGTGGTTCTAACAATAGATTAGACAATATTAAGTTTGAAGCTACAATTACTCCAATTTCAATCCCCGATGTTATCTGGAACGGCACAGAATGGTCCAATGTTGATGGGCCAGATGAAAATACTGATGCTTTTATTGAAGGAGCTTATGACACCTTTACTTATGGGCCTTTCACGTCCAAAAACGTAACCATTGACACTGGAGGTTCACTTGTTGTTTCATCAGGTGACAACGTTTTAGTTTATGGTGATGTCATAAACACTCAATCTGCTGCTAGTTTAGTAGTTCAAAATACTGCCAATTTAGTACAGCTTAACGTAGTCAACAATAATACAGGTGACATGACTGTTGAAGTAGACAGTAATCCTTTATTTAGATTAGACTATACCTTATGGTCTTCTCCTGTGGTAGGTCAGAACCTTAAAGATTTCAGTCCTTTAACTATGAACAATCGTTTTTATGAATATAATACCACAACAAACACCTACAGCAATGCTTCTATAAATCCAGTTACTGATAATTTTCAAACGGCAAAAGGATATTTAGTTCGTATGCCTGATAATTGGAGTTCCTCAGTTGCCTCGCCTTTTGAAGGAAACTTTGTAGGTCAAGGCCATAACGGAATTATTAATCTAAACTTAGAAAATATTGGAGTAAGTCAGCGATTTAATGCCATTGGTAATCCCTATCCATCTACCATTGATATTGCTACATTCTTATCAGTAAATGGTCCTTCAGCCTTGGGTGGGAATGATGCGATAACTGGTTCTATGTGGTTTTGGAGAAAAACCAATAGTCCAACGAATTCATCTTATTGTGTTTACAATGGAGCTTCAAATGTTTATACTTCAAATGGAGAGGCCAATGCAGTTTCAAATAACGCAACTTTTGAGCGTGTTCTTGGAGTTGGACAAGGGTTTATTGTTGAAGCGGCTGGAACTTCAACGGAAATTCAATTTAACAATGATATGAGAATTGGCAACACATCTGGTCAGTTCTTTAGAAACGCCCAAACCAATAGTGTCGTAGATGAGAATCCAACCTATTGGCTTAATCTTACTCGGGACAATGGTGCTTTCTACCAAATGGCGGTTAGCTATAATGAAGGAGCTACAACTGGAGTTGATATTTTTGACTCTAAGGCCTTTAATAATGGTTCCATTGGTTTAAACTCTTTAGTTGCTGAAAGTGAATTTGCCATTCAAGGTAGACCCGCTCCATTTAACAATCAAGATATAGTACCACTTTCTTTCAAATCAAATGAATTAGGAAATTATACCATTTCATTAGATAATACCATTGGAATTTTCAATGATGTACAAGATATTTTTGTTGAAGATCTTTTGACCCAAGTTATTCACAATCTAAAAGAAGGTACTTACAGTTTCACCTCAGAAGCTGGTTTATTCAATGACCGATTCAGAATTGTCTATATGAATGAAACTTTGGGAGTTGTTCAAAATTCAAAAAGTGATGTTGTAGTCTATATTCAAGGAAAACAACTTTTCATTCAAACATCAAATAATTACGAACTTTCAAGTGTAAATCTATTTGATTTGAGTGGAAGAAAGATACAATCCCAAGAAGATATCAATTCTAAAAATGTAGAAATCTCATTAACAGGAATTAGTAAACAAGCATTATTAGTACAAATCCAAACTAGAGATGGGATTTTGATTACTAAGAAAATTGTTTTCTAACTCTTAACTCCTTGAAGTACAAAAAAAACAGCTCCAACCGAGCTGTTTTTTTTGTTTATCTGCTTTTCTGGCAGTTGGTCGATTTTTTTGAGTTTGAATATGTAAGGGATTGTAATATTGTACCGAAATTAAAGTTCAGCCCCAAAAAGATTTTAACTAAAAAAAACTTATGTCATGAAAAAATTAACTATTTTAACTTTAACGTTACTTTTAAGTGTTCCAGCACTCATGTTTGCTCAAACGATTACAAACGTAACTGTCACTCCAACTTCAATTTGTGCTGGAAATCAAATTCAAATTGGGTTTACAGCTACAAGCGGAAATGGTACCCCAAGACAATTCATAAATACTACTGTCTTCACTTTCGAATTAAGCAATAGTTCTGGAACTTTTACAAACCCTGCTTTTTCTTCTACAACTGGAACCATTGCGGCTTTACCTGCTTCTGGAACCAATGGAGCTTCCTACAACCTCGTTTTCAACTTCAATTTACCAGCTAATACTTCAGGTAGTGGCTTTAAAGTTAGGGTATCTACCAACCTTTCAGGTGCAATTATTGGAACTCTTCCCGGTACTTTCACAATTTTACAAAACTCAGTTTCTGGAACTGCTTCAGGAAATCAAACAGTTTGTTACGGCCAGCAGCCAACTAATGGATTGACATTAAGTGGTAATATCGGAAATGTAGTGAAATGGGAAAAGTCAGAATCAGCAGATTTTTCTTCACCATTAGATGTTAATGTATCTTCTACTACTTTAACTTCTGCACAGATTGGAACATTATTCAATACTACTTATTTTAGAGCTGTGGTTCAAAATAGTAGTTGTGCTCAAGTACTATCAAATGTAATAACATTGACTATTGAAAATACAATCTGGAATGGTTCTTCATGGACAAACGGAACTCCTTCAAGTTGCAAAAAGGTGGTCATCAATAACGGAGGTAGCTTTTCAACAAGCGGTACTTCAATTGAAGCTGGCACATTAACTGTGAGTAATGCAAGTAGTTTTAGCATTTCAAGTGGAGATTTTGTTGAGTTAGAAGGTGCACTTGTGGTAGAGGCTGGAAGTAATTTTAATGTAAGCAATAACAGTAACTTGATTCAAAATAATAATACCGTCAATCAAGGAACTATTAATGTAGCCAGACTATCTGCACCATTAATGCGTTTAGATTATATTTTATGGTCTGCACCAGTGGCTGGTCAAAACTTATTGGCATTTTCACCTCAAACGGTAGCTAATCGTTTTTACACTTACAACTCCTCAACAGACCAATACAATGTAATTGCACCAGCTTCAAACAGTTTTGAACCTGGTACGGGTTATTTAATTAGAATGCCTAACAATCACCCCACTTCTCCAACAGTGTGGAGTGGAACTTTTACTGGAGTGCCTAACAATGGTGATGTTAATATTACAGTTGTTGATGATACATATAATGCTTTAGGTAATCCATATCCATCCACTATTGATGCAGATGAGTTCATTAACACCAACAATCTTAGTGAAGCTTTGTATTTCTGGAGAAAAACCAATAATGCTACAACTTCTTCTTATGCTACTTACACTTTAGCGGGAGGAGCTGGGACAGATTTTAATACTGGAGATCCATTAGGACTTGTTCCCAACGGTGTCATTCAAATTGGACAAGGATTTATTGCAAAATCAACCTCTACTCAATTTGTGTTTAATAATAACATGAGACTACATAATACTCAAAACCAATTTTTGAGAACTGCAAATAATGACAAAAGCAGAATATGGATTAACCTAAATGGTGATAACGATTTCTTTCATCAAACAATGATTGCTTACATTCCTGGTACAAGTCTTGCTGAGGATGCTGGTTACGATGGGAAATATTTTAATGATAGTCAAAATGCCATTACTAGTCTAATTGATGGTATTGAGTATGCTGTTCAAGCAAGAGGAAGTTTTGATGTTCTAGATGTAGTAAATCTAAGTTTTAAAACACAAACCCCTGGTCAATTTAGTCTCTCCTTAGGTACCTTTGATGGCCTATTTACAGGACCGCAAGAAATTATACTTAAAGATTTATTGACTGGTATTGACCATGACATCAAAAACAGTGCATATACTTTCTCAAGTGATGCAGGAGTTTTTAACGGTCGTTTTCAAATTGTTTACATCAATGAAACTCTAGGAGTTAATGACAACCAAATAGATAATGTTATTGTATTTGTACAAAATAAAAATTTGTTCATCGATGCAGGTCAACGTGAAATTGAATTGGTTAATGTGTTTGATTTAAGTGGAAGAAAAATTATTTCTAGAAATTTCACTAACAACAATACCCGTGTTGAATTAAATTTAAATGGAATGTCTCGTCAGCCAATTTTAGTTCAATTTAGAACTGCAGATGGTGCCGTAATTAGTAAAAAGGTAATTCTTTAAGTAAATCTTAAACTACATAAAACTTATAGCTGCCCGTTGTGGCAGCTTTTTTATTTTCAACAGTTTAAGAATAACCTTAGAATAAAATCCTTAGACATAAAATAACCTTAATATTTCCATCAAAAAAATAGTTTGATTAAATTATTTGAGTACTTTTGTTTAACAAATTTGCTGTAAAAATGAACAATGTAAAGAATGTATTCAGTATCAAAGATTTAGAGAACCTCTCTGGTATAAAAGCACATACTATTCGCATTTGGGAAAAAAGATATAATGTTCTTCAGCCTATGCGAACAGACACTAATATTCGCTATTATGATTTAAAGGCTTTGCAAAAGTTGCTCAACATAACTTTACTTCATAACCACGGTTATAAAATCTCCAAAATTTCTAAAATGCCGGATGATAAAATCCCGGCAATGGTAAGAGAAATTGTTTCTGATAAAAGTGCCAAAAGCCATGCCATCAATGCCTTCAAAATGTCTATGATGAATTTCGATCAGACGCTTTTTTTTAATACTTATAATAACCTACTATCTGAAAAGTCATTTAGAGAAGTATTTTTTGAGGTTTTTATTCCTTTAATACAAGAAATTGGTTTCTTGTGGCAAACCGACACCATCAGTCCAGCTCATGAGCATTTTATTAGCTACCTCATCAAACAAAAATTATTAATTAATACCGAAAAAGTTCAAATACAAGAACCCACCAAAACGGATAAAGTTTATGTATTGTACCTCCCTTCAAATGAAATACATGAATTAGGGTTAATGTATCTAAATTATGAAATCATTCTTCAAGGTTACAAGACAATTTATCTAGGTGAAAGTGTTCCCATTGACAGTTTGAAAGACATCAAAAAGTTTTTTGACAAGGTTACTTACATTGCCTATATGACTGTGAAACCCGAAAAAGAGGAACTCAATAATTATTTAAATGATTTAAAATCAAGCGTTTTAGAAGGTACCGAAGACAATCTTTGGATCATCGGAAGAATGACTGAATACATAGACGCTAACAAACATTCTGAGGTCAGATTGTTTCAATCTATAGAAGATTTATCATACGCTATTTAAAGTTTTATTAAATTCAATTTTTGTTTAACTTATTTATTATATTTGTTAAACAAATGAAACAACAAGTAAACATTATCGGATCCGGCTTTTCAGCATTAGCCGCAGCCAGTTACCTAGCACAAGACGGGTATCAGGTTAAAATTTTTGAGAAAAATGCAACAGTTGGCGGACGTGCCAGACAACTTAAAAAAGATGGATTCACATTTGATATCGGACCTACTTGGTACTGGATGCCTGATGTATTTGAAAGATTTTTTGGCGATTTTAATAAAAAGCCATCTGATTATTATGAGTTAATCAAACTCAAGCCTGCCTATCAGGTGTATTTCGGTATTAATGACTTTATTCTTATTTCTGATCGTATTGATGAAATCATTGCAACCTTTGAAAGTATTGAAAAAGGGAGTGGCAAGGTACTTGAGTCTTTTATGAATGAGGCTAAAATTAATTATGATATTGCTATCAAGGATTTAGTGTATCGACCTGGTGTGTCTCCTTTAGAACTTGTTACTCCTCAAACCGTCACTAAACTAGGGCAATTTGTTTCAAATATTAGTAAAGAAGTTAGAAAGCGATTTAAAAATCAAAAGCTCATTCAAATATTGGAATTTCCAGTATTATTTCTTGGAGCTAAGCCATCAGACACACCTGCCTTTTACAGTTTTATGAATTACGCCGATTTCGGTATGGGAACTTGGCATCCTAAAAACGGTATGTATAGTGTAGTTCTTGCTATGGAGGCACTAGCAAAAGAATTAGGTGTTGAGATTGTTACTAATGCCAATGTTGAAAAAATACATGTTGAAGATGGAATTGCAAAGGGAATTCAGGTGAATGGGGTTTATGAGTCCTGTGACATTGTTCTTAGCGGTGCAGACTACCATCACTCAGAAACGCTACTAGACCAAAAGTGGCGAGTGTATTCAGAAAAATATTGGGGTACAAAAACTTTTGCACCTTCTTCTTTACTTTTCTATATTGGATTTGACAAAAAACTAGAAAATGTAGAGCATCATTCTTTGTTCTTTGATGTTCCTTTTGATAAACACGCAGAAGCAATCTATGATGAACCCGCTTGGCCAGAAGAACCATTATTCTATGCCAGTTTTCCCTCAATAACAGATGATAACGCAGCTCCAAAAGGCAAAGAAGCTGGGATCTTTTTAATACCTTTGGCTCCTGGATTGAATGACAAACCAGAACTTCGGGATGAGTATTTTGAAAAAATAATTCATCGTTTTGAAGTTTTAACAAAGCAAACTGTGAAAAATAATATTATCTTTAATGAGTCGTTTTGTGTAAACGACTTTGTTAAGGAATATAACTCTTACAAAGGCAATGCATATGGAATGGCTAATACCCTACTCCAAACTGCCTTTTTAAGACCAAAATTAAAAAGTAAAAAAGTAAAAGGACTTTATTTTACAGGACAACTAACTGTACCAGGACCAGGAGTGCCTCCCTCTTTAATCTCTGGAAAGTTGGTTTCTGATTTAATTGCTAAGACCTATAAAAAATAAATTGCCATGAAGTCCATTTTTGATAACATTTCCTTTATTTGCAGCAAGCAGGTGACCAAATCATATAGCACCTCGTTTTCATCTGCCGTGAGGATGTTAGCCCCTACAATTAGACAAGACATCTACAACATCTATGGATTTGTAAGGTTTGCAGACGAAATTGTAGATACTTTTCATGATTATGATAAAGAGGCTTTGTTTAATCAATTCTCTTTAAATTTAGATTTAGCTCTATTACAAAAAATAAGTTTGAACCCTGTTTTGAATGCTTTTCAAAATACCGTTCATAAATATAAAATTCCAAGAGAATTAATCGATGCTTTTATGAAAAGTATGAAAATGGATTTGCATAAAAGTGTCTATGAAACGCATGAAGACTATAAAGAATATATTTATGGCTCAGCAGATGTAGTTGGATTAATGTGCTTAAAAGTTTTTGTAAATGGCAATCAAGCATTATATGATGAACTAAAAGATTCAGCAATGAGGCTTGGGTCTGCCTTTCAGAAAGTTAATTTCCTTAGAGATTTAAAGGCTGATTTTGAAAATCTCAATCGCACCTATTTTCCAGATACAGATTTGAACCATCTTGATGAAGAGTCAAAAATGCAAATCATTAACGAAATACAAGCTGATTTTGATGCAGGCTTTAAAGGAATTCAAAAGTTGCCTATCGAAGCTAAATTTGGAGTGTATACCGCTTATGTATATTACAAAAAACTATTAACAAAGCTTAAAAAGACACCTTCTGCAGCTATTAAAAATACGAGAATCAGAGTGCCAGATTATGAAAAAATGGGGCTTTTGGCCAAATGTTACTTAAATTACCGTTTAAAAACTATCTAATATGTCTGTTTGGATTCACGTTTTCATTTTTATTACCACTTTTTTTATGATGGAGTTTATGGCTTGGTTTACTCATAAATATATCATGCATGGTTTTTTATGGTATTTACATAAAGACCATCACAAAAAAGACCATGAGCACTGGTGGGAGCGTAACGATACTTTTTTTATTTTCTATGCTGTCATTAGTATGAGTTTTATCATGCTTTGGAATAATGGCATCTTGGCCATTGGCGTTGGCATTGGATTTGGTATTATGGCTTATGGACTAGCTTATTTTTTAGTGCACGATGTTTTTATTCATCAGCGTATCAAATGGTTTAGAAATGCCAATAATCGTTATGCTAAAGCTATTCGAAGAGCACATAAAATGCACCACAAACACACTGGTAAAGAAGATGGTGAATGCTTTGGAATGTTATGGGTTCCTTGGAAATACTTTAAAAATGCAAGATAAGTTCCTTCCGGTTACTGAATAATGATTTTCTCCCAAAAGGTTTGATTTCCTTTAAATTCTAAAAGATAAATTCCAGAAGATAAGTCGCTTATATCAATGGTAAACGTACCAATATCCATACTGTTAAGTTTCATTTCTCTAATAAAACTTCCAGAGTGAGAGTAAATTCCAACTTTATCTATAGCTACATTCACATCAAATGATAAAATATCCTTGGCGGGGTTAGGATATATTACTACTTTTTTGGCTGTAGAAAAGTCATCTACCCCCAACGTTTGAAAAGCTCGATCAGTTTGTATTGCTCTATTTGGGCCATGAAATGACAAGGTATAAGAACCAGCCACTTGACCATGAGCTCCTGACAAGTCTATGTTACTATCATTAAAATTGAAATTGAAATCATTTGAATCGCCAGTAACAAATAGCCTTGAGACAACAAATGTTCTCACACCGTTGGTTAAAGTGTTTGATACAATAGTAATATCTTGAACAGCATCTTGCACAGGTCCAGACCCGGTTTGCGATGCATCAATAAGTGTCGACCCATTATAATACAGTACATCAGGTCCAGCTTGCATACCATTAGTAAAAGATCCGTACTTAAGAGCAAACCAGCGATCATCAGGTCCAGATAATGTTATAACTGCCGTTTCAGTGGCATTGTCCAACACTATAGAGGCTGTAACATCATTGATAATAGAAACTTCTCCAGTCGATTTTTGTTGTGCGTTAATACTTGATGTTAGTATCAACAATAAGAGTAATTTTTCTTTCATAGTATTTATTTAAAAGTTGTATAATTTCTTGATTTCCTGATAAAATGGCATATTCAAAAGCAGTTTTTCCAGTATTGTCCATTTTATTTTTATCTGGATTGTATTGCAACAATAACTCAACTAAACTACTAATTTTAAATTGCACTGCATACATTAAAGCAGTAATTCCACTATCATCTGTTAGATCTACTGATGCCTTATTTTTAAGCAATAACTCAGCAATTTCTGTATTACTATTTACTATTGAAGCCATTAGAGCAGTACCCATTTTGGAAACATAGTTAACTTCAACACCTCTTTTAATAAAAAGTTCAACAAGTTCATAGTTTCCATTATAGGCAGCTAAAATGAGTGCTGTATAGCCTTCTTTAGAAGGTTGATTGAGTGAATCTGGATATTTCTCTAAAAACATTTCCACTTTCTCTACTTCTACCCTATTTCTAACCATAGAATATAAGTCTTCTTGAGCTATGGAAGTACACACTAAAAATAACATAAAGCACATTACGATTATTTTAACTCTTAAAACCATACTGTTAATTTGAAATTCAATCATATATATGACAAAAATAAAAAAACCGATTTCATAGAAACCGGCTTTTTTTGGATTTGTGATTTGTTTACTTACTTAAGTACATTTTTCTTCTAGAATATAGCTCGTAAAATTGGTCGTCTTTTAAATCATCGATAAACAAAATACTCTCACCAGTTGATTTCATTTCAGGTCCCAATTTTTTATTAACTCCGTGAAATTTACTGAATGAAAATACTGGCTGTTTGATTGCATAACCATTTAATTTTGGATTAAAGGTAAAGTCAGTAACCTTGTTGACCCCTAACATCACTTTGGTAGCATAGTTCACATAAGGCTCACCATAAGCTTTTGCAATAAATGGTACGGTACGCGATGCTCTTGGGTTGGCTTCGATGATGTATACAGTATCATCTTTAATAGCAAATTGTATATTGATTAATCCAACCGTTTTTAAAGCCAAAGCAATTTTATGAGTATGATCTTTAATTTGTTGCATTACAAATTCTCCAAGGTTAAAAGGAGGCAACGTTGCATTACTATCCCCAGAATGAACGCCACAAGGTTCAATATGTTCCATAATTCCGATGATGTAGACATTCTCACCATCGCAAATGGCATCGGCTTCCGCTTCAATGGCACCATCCAAATAATGATCTAACAATAGTTTATTTCCAGGAATATTTTTTAATAAATCAATAACGTGTTCTTCCAATTCCTGTTTATTAATCACAATTTTCATTCCCTGACCACCTAACACATAGGAGGGTCGAACCAATAATGGAAAGTCAAGCACATCTGCTAATGCCGAAGCTTGATCTGCATTTTCAGCAACTCCAAATTGTGGAAAAGGAATTTTTAATTCGGATAAAAGTTCTGAAAAACGACCTCTATCTTCGGCTAAATCTAAGGCATCAAAACTGGTTCCTAAAATTTTTATACCATAGCGGTCTAGTTTTTCTGCTAGTTTCAAAGCCGTTTGTCCACCTAATTGAACAATGACACCTTCAGGTTTTTCATGGCGGATAATGTCATAAATATGTTCCCAAAAAACAGGTTCAAAATATAATTTGTCTGCAATATCAAAATCGGTTGAAACGGTCTCAGGATTACAGTTAATCATGATGGTCTCATATCCACATTCTTTGGCGGCTAAAACCCCATGCACACAAGAATAATCAAATTCAATCCCTTGTCCTATTCGATTGGGTCCTGAGCCTAGAACTATAACTTTCTTTTTATCAGTTACAATACTTTCATTAGAGACAAAAGTTACACCTTCTTTGTTGGTAATTTCTTCTTCGAAAGTTGAATAATAATAAGGTGTTAGAGCTGAAAATTCAGCCGCACAGGTATCCACTAACTTATAAACTCTATTTATTTTTAGGTCTTCGCGTTTCTTATACACTTGACTTTCTAAACATCCCATCATGTGGGCAATCTGACGGTCGGCAAAACCTTTTTGTTTGGCTTCAAGTAACAATTCTTTGGGTAACGTATCTACTTTATAAAGAGAAATCTCTTTTTCAAGTAAGTGCAGTTCTTCATATTGTTTCAAAAACCACATGTCAATTTTGGTAATCTCGTGAATTCGACTTAAAGGAATTCCCATTTGAATGGCATCATAAATAACAAAGACTCGATCCCAACTCGCAAAAGTTAGTTTTTCAATAATTTGCTCATAATTTTTGTATCCTTTTCCATCTGCTCCTAGTCCATTCCTTTTAATTTCCAGTGACTGAGTCGCTTTATGAAGGGCTTCCTGAAACGATCGTCCGATACCCATAACTTCACCAACAGATTTCATTTGAAGCCCTAGAGTTCGGTCTGCCCCCTCAAATTTATCAAAATTCCAACGCGGAATTTTTACAATCACATAGTCAATGGTTGGTTCAAAAAGAGCCGATGTAGATTTTGTAATTTGGTTTTGTAATTCATCCAACGTATATCCTAAAGCAAGTTTTGTGGCAATTTTTGCAATGGGATATCCTGTTGCTTTTGATGCAAGAGCAGACGACCTCGATACCCTTGGGTTAATCTCTACCCCAACAATTTCCTCTTTTTCATCTGATGAAACAGCAAACTGCACATTACAACCCCCAGCAAAGTTTCCAATGCTTCGCATCATCAAAATTGCCATATCTCTCATTTTCTGGAATGTTACATCTGATAGCGTCATCGCGGGGGCGACTGTTATACTATCTCCAGTGTGAATCCCCATAGGATCCATGTTTTCGATCGAACAAATAATGACGACATTGTCATTCTTATCACGAAGCAATTCCAATTCATATTCTTTCCAACCTAATAAAGCTTTATCAATAATAACTTCGTGAATAGGAGAAGCCTCCAAACCTCGCGTTAATAAATCATCAAAATCTTCATTTCTATAAACAATTGAAGCTCCAGCTCCTCCTAACGTAAAAGAGGCACGAATTACCAATGGAAATCCGAATTCTTGTGCTATTTCTTTCCCTCTTAAAAAGGAATTCGCTACTCGAGATGGTGCTTGACCAATTCCTATGGAGTCCAATAAAACTTTAAATTTATCTCTATCTTCCGTAATATTAATTGCATTGATATCAACACCAATCAATCTTATATTAAAATCTTTCCAGATACCTTTATCATCAGCTTCGATACATAAGTTTAAAGCAGTTTGACCACCCATAGTTGGCAAAACCGCATCTATGTTGGGGTGTTTTTTAAGAATATGAATAATGGATTTAGTTGTTAATGGCAACAAGTAGATGTGATCTGCCATGGAGGGATCGGTCATAATGGTAGCAGGATTTGAGTTTATTAAAATTACTTCAATTCCTTCCTCTTTTAAGGATCTAGCAGATTGAGAACCTGCATAGTCAAATTCACAGGCTTGACCTATTACAATAGGACCTGAACCAATAATTAAAACGGATTTAATGGATGAATCTTTTGGCATTTGTTTGTTATATAAGCGTTTAGTAGTTAGTTTGATGTTAAATATAAAAAAAAGGCGTTACTATTAAAAGTAACGCCTCTATTTTAAGATTTGCATCTTCATTATTTTTTGTGTCTTGGTTCGCAAGAAACAGTCAGTTTGTGTCTTCCTTTGGCACGACGACGAGCAAGAACCTTTCTACCATTGGCAGAAGCCATTCTATCCATGAACCCGTGCTTGTTTCTTCTTTTTCTTTTTGAAGGTTGAAATGTTCTCTTACTCATTGCTTTGTATCTTTAAATCTATTTTTAAACTATCTCAGGTGGGTCTTTTTTAAACCGAGTGCAAATATACAAAGTCTTTTAATTTTGGCAACAAGTTTTTTGGAAAAAAAATAAAAAAACAACAATACCTTTGGTTAACAAAATGTCAATCTTACTTTTCCGATTATTATGTAGCTCAGAATTCATACCTTTGCCCACTAAAATTATTATCTATGTTTCATAAAAATATAAAATTAGTTATCGCATTTTTATTGGTCACACTTGGCATATGGCAAATTATAGAACGAAATACCGGAAATGGAATTTTCTTGATTTTATCAGCAGCCCTCCCGATTTTTCTATACTTCAAAAATGAATATATCCTTTTGGCTTTTCTTAGACTCAGAAAACAAGATTTTCCAGGTGCACAAAAATGGTTACTAAAAATCAAAAATCCAGATACAGCACTAATCAAAAAACAACAGGGGTATTATAATTATCTCAATGGATTGATGGTTTCACAAACCAATCTTAATCACGCTGAAAAATACTTCAAAAAAGCGGTTGAGTTAGGACTTTCCATGGACTTAGATATGGCTGTTACTAAACTAAATCTAGCTGGAATTGCTATGTCAAGAAGAAGAAAGATTGAAGCGACTCAACTTATTAAGGAGGTTGAAAAATTAGATAAGCACAAAATGTTGAAAGAACAAGTCACCATGATGAAACAACAAATGAAGAAAATCTAATCACTTATAAAAACAACTACAAACTGCCCAACGGCAGTTTTTTTTATTGAATTCTGTCAGTCAGATGTTTACAGTTTTAAAATGTTTGATTTATTAAGAATATTTTTTACTTTTGTAAAATAAATATTCAAAATCATGAAAACTGCATTTCTGATATTGATGTTATTCTTTAATCTGACTCAACTTTCAGGGCAGGTAGACAATCCTCTTTTTACTGACGCTGTTAAAAAAAACTTTAGGTATTTTAAAGCTCAGAGTAATCAAGCTTATCATTATGGCGACTTTGATAGGGGGCGTTTTTTATTTGATAGTTTAGTTCAAAACCAATTAATTGGTTCAAAATTCAATGATTTCACATTGAAGAAAGTTTCCAATAAAAAACTGAAATTCAGTAAAATTAAAAAACCCATTTTTTTGGTCACCTATGCTGCTTGGTGTGTGCCAACCAAAGGTGAAATACCTGCGTTAAATAAATTAGCTAAGGAATACGAAAAAGATTTTGAATTTATTGTAATTATCTGGGGAAAGAAGAAAGAAGCAGCAAAATTTGCCAAAAAGTTTAGTAATAAAATTGAAGTCTGTTATGCCCATAAAAACTACAGAAACGATAATGAAATTGTTCACAGTTTGAAAGAGACACTTGGATTCCCGACTACTTACCTTATTGACGAACAACTTCAGGTGATTGACATTAAAAGAGGAAATAGAACTATTCCATTTCAAACACCTCTAAAAAAAGCACTTGAAGAAAACTATGTAATGTTTTCAGAAAAAATTAAGATTTTAAAAGACAGCACATTAAAAACTGAAAGCGGATTGGCAACCTTCTAATCATTTGTCCAACAACAATTTACCTGCAACTATTAATAAAATAACTCCGAAAATTTTTTTTAAAATTTTTTGGTCGAGATGCACCGCAATTTTACTTCCAAAGTACCCACCAATAATAAAAAAAATAGCCATTACAATAGCAAATTTCCAATCTACATACCCTTGTTTATAATAATTCATCGCTGCAAGTAATGTAACTGGGACTGAGAGTACCGCAAGACTTGTACCCTGAGCCTGATGTTGGCTTA
>JBKBOP010000036.1:0-17852 GCA_046293575.1 Flavobacterium sp.
AGAAGAAATTGGGCCAATAAAATAATGGGAGCAAGTGCAACAGCATATTTTGTATCTCCTTTACCCAATTGGCTAAAGGTAATAAACCAATCTGTGCAAGGTACCAATAAAACCAAAGCTACACCCAATTTTAAAACGGGGTCGTTTGGCATAAAGGCTATTATAATTGCAACAAAAACTGGAATTAAGACAAAATTTCCGATGAATGCAGCTGTAATAAACTTATAGTCAAAAATAGCTTTTGGAATATGGGCTATAGGGATTTGAGAAAAGGTAACATAAAGAAGAAAAGCCAAAACAGGCCATAAAACCATCTCAAGTGAATTTGAAAATTCTGGATAATTAGCACCAAATAGTACTCCAAGTGTAATGGAGACGATATATAATAAAGCCTGATATTTTTCAATTGCCAATCTATTAATCATTTCGATTCATAATTAAACGTAAGAATTATTGAAAATGGCTAAGTTCACTTTCTTATTTTTTTAAATCAATACTGTCAATGTCAAAATTATTTTTTGCAATAAACGCTGCAATTTTAAGGGTTTTGTTGTTGTAAGTTAATGGTAAAATACCATCCTTTTGAGTTACTCTATTGCCACTTGCAGTAATTAAAGCATCAAAAGGAGCAATATCCCATTCATTAATGGATTTTAAATGTGGATGAAAGTCATATGTTCCTTCGGCAATGCCAATCAAATTCATTGGACTTTCATCAATTACTTCTTTAATACTACCGCTTTTATATAATTTGAAATCATCAAAAAACTTTTCGGTTTTTATATTCATCAAACAACTACTTTTCATTAGGGTAAAGAAAAAACCTTCAGTGGGAGTTCTGATTAGATGATTATCCGTCAATAATTCATCTATACCAACTTTTAATGAGAGGTCGATATTTTCGATTTTATACGCTTTGTTGTTGAAACCAATAAATAAAGCCTTTTTTTGTGGTGCTGAAATGATTGCGAAACTTGGTCTTTTGTGTTGAATTTTAGTAATGCCAACAAGAAAATCATTTTTTCCTTCCCGAAGATTTTTTTTACCAATGATTGGACTTACTATCCAAAATGAGTCCCAATTTTTACGTTCTTCAAAGCTTGGCTGGTCATATTTGGATATAAATGGAAGCTCGGTTTCTAATGGAATGGACTTTAACTGATTGTAGCTTATTTGTTCACATTTCCTAACAATTGAATGCTTGTCATCATGTTCTTTAATGGTGATAAGTAATTGTTCATTTATTTCTAATATTTTTTTAAGTGCTATTTGAAATTCTGTCATTTTTCTTTTTTTCTCCCGTCAATCGTTGTTTTTATCAGTGTACTTTTACCTTTATTTAGCAGTGTGTTTCGGTGTTGTTTTTGGTGATTATTTTGATTCAGAAGTGTCGGAATAGGTTTTTGTGAGGGTTGTGCAACGGTTACCCGTGTTAGCGGTTCGGCTTTCTGTCCATCATTGCCTCAAGTGTTTGGTTTAACTTCTTCGTCTGGTTTGTCCAATTCAGGTGTCGCCATTATTCTTGACATAAACCAAATAGTTCCTTTTCCTTTCCATTGTTTTGTCGCCCAAATTACACCTATAACAAGACCAAAGGTCGCTACAATAATTCCCAAAACAAGTCTTGTCGTTGTTGGATTAGGAAAATAAATAATTGCACCTACAATTAGTCCAATCAAAAGAGGAGAAGCAACTATTTGTAACCAACCAATTGATTCCATAATTAATTCGAATATTCGAAAAACTCCTCTGTGAGTTTTCTTTATTTTCTTTTTTTCCTTTGTCATTTTACTATGGTCGTCATAAGGTTACCCCCTAATACCATACACCATCAAATATATACAACTTTTTTTATACTTAGATTTAATTTAAAAACATAAACTTTTTTAGTACAACACTCCCAACTTAAAACCCACTGTAGATTGCATCTTACTCCGACGATACTTCGACAATAGTGCATCGAAACTTTTTACGAAAAGTTTTCGTACCACTCAAAAAACCTTAATACTCCCGAGACTCGAGAGATGCTTTGAAAACTGAACACTATCCACTGCCTACTGATCACTAACTATTGCCCTCGCAAAGCCCACTAATAATCAATTTTCCCTGTTGCTAGCGAGAATCCCTTAAAATAAATATCTTTGTCCTTCAATAGGCAAAAAGGGTGAGTGCAACCAACAAGTTAAAAATCTTTAACGATCCCATTTACGGATTTATCACAATTCCCAATGAGTTTATTTATGACCTCATTCAACATCCTTATTTTCAGAGGTTGAGACGGATTTCCCAAATGGGTTTGTCCTATTTGGTTTATCCCGGAGCCCATCACACTCGTTTCCATCACGCATTAGGAGCCATGCATTTAATGCAAAAAACGGTAGAAGTACTCCGCCACAAAGGGGTTATCATTTCTGAAGACGAAGAAACCGCACTTTATGCAGCCATTTTATTGCACGATGTAGGGCATGGCCCTTTCTCCCATGCGTTGGAACAGAGTCTTGTGGAAGTACATCACGAAACCCTCTCAGAATTGTTTATGCACGCTTTGAATGATACTCATGAAAGCAAACTGCAGATGGCCATTGAGATGTTTAAAGGTATTTATCCTCGAAAGTTTATGACCCAACTGATTTCCAGTCAGCTTGACATGGACCGAATGGATTACCTTAAGCGGGATAGTTTCTACTCTGGTGTGGCCGAAGGAAATATTAATTCCGATCGTTTAATACAAATGATGACCGTGGTAGACGATACCTTGGTGATGGAAGAAAAGAGTTTATATTCCATTGAAAAGTTCTTGATGGCTCGCCGGTTGATGTATTGGCAGGCCTATCTACATAAAACAAGTCTTGCCGCCGAATTGATGCTCACACAGGCATTAAAACGTGCCCGAAAACTTGCTCAAAAAGGGGTAGAGTTACCCTGTAGTAATTCTTTGTGGTTTTTTTTGCACCAAGACCTTGCGGCTACTGATTTTGATGCAGACGTATTAAAGCAATTCAGCTATCTTGATGATTTTGATGTGATGAGTGCTTTAAAAGCTTGGCAATGGGAAGAAGACTTTATACTAAAAACCTTGTCAAGTAATCTTGTAAACAGAGATTTATTTAAGGTAACCTTAGCGGAAGAAAAGCCAGCTAAAGAAATCGTTACTTCTCTAAAAGAGAAAATAGGGAAGGTTTATGGTGTGTCTGCAAAAGATGCCAGTTATTTTGTGTATCATGGCAAAATCAAGAACCAAGCCTATGACAAAGAAGCGGCTCCTATCTTGATGGTAAAAAAAGATACAACTGTTGAACAGGTAACAGAGAGTTCAGATTCCCTGAATTCAAAAGCTTTATCACATCCTGCCACTAAATATTATTTGTGTTACCCTAAAGACTTGCTTTGATTTTAACAAAAGCTGTGGATATTTTTATATTTTTGTCGGAATGAAATTTACAGCAACACAAATCGCAGGAATTTTAGAAGGAGACTTAGTGGGCAACCCCGAAGCCGAAGTGTTTCAACTATCTAAGATTGAAGAGGGTGCCAATGGTTCGTTGACCTTTTTGGCCAATCCCAAATACCAAAATTATATTTATACTACGAAAGCTACCGTCACGATTGTGAACCGCAGTTTTCAACCCGAGCAATCTATTACCACAACGTTAATCAAAGTAGATGATGCTTATAAAGCATTCTCGAAGTTATTGGAATACTATAACCAAGTGAAGCTGATGAAGTCGGGTATTGAGCAACCGTCTTTCCTTTCAGATTCGGTGATTTATGGTGAAGGCCTTTATTTAGGGGCCTTTTGTTATGTAGGTAAAAATGTGAAGATTGGTAATAACGTAAAAATATATCCCAATTCCTTTATAGGTGACAATGTTACCATTGGTGACAACTGTGTTCTTTTTGCTGGCGTTCGAATCTATTCAGAAACCGTGATTGGAGCCCATTGCACGATCCATTCCGGTGTGATTATTGGTTCAGATGGGTTTGGTTTTGCTCCCGATGAAAACGGTGTTTTTTCGAAAGTACCTCAAATAGGCAATGTTATTTTAGAGGACCATGTAGATGTGGGTTCTTGCACTACTATCGATCGAGCGACTTTAGGTTCTACCATTATTCGTAAAGGTGTAAAATTGGACAACCAGATTCAAGTGGCACACAATGTTGAAATTGGAGAAAATACCGTTATTGCCGCTCAAACCGGTATTGCGGGTTCTACTAAAATCGGTAAAGGTTGCATGATTGGCGGACAAGTAGGTATTGTTGGTCATTTGACGATTGGTGATGGGGTGAAAATACAAGCACAGTCTGGCATAGGTAAAAATATAAAAGATGGAGAAGTGATTCAAGGTTCTCCCGCCTTTAACTATGGAGATTTTAGCAAATCTTATGTTCACTTTAGGAATCTTCCAAAAATTGTGAATGAACTCGAAGCATTAAAACGAACTACTAAACTATAATATACAGATGATGGTTAAGCAGAAAACCATACAACACGAGATTACTCTTAAAGGTGTTGGATTACATACGGGTGCAGAAGTTACGATGACGTTTAAACCAGCACCCATCAACCATGGATTTGCTTTTGCACGTGTGGACCTTGAAGGCAAACCTGTTATTGAAGCAGATGCCAACTATGTAGTGAATACCCAGCGAGGCACTAATCTAGAAAAGAGAGGGGTAAAGATTCAAACCACCGAACACGTGTTAGCTGCCTGTATGGGTTGTGATTTAGACAATGTGCTTATTGAGTTAAACGCCTCAGAACCACCTATTATGGATGGCTCTTCTAAATATTTTGTTGAGGCACTTGAAAAAGCAGGCAAAGTAGATCAAGAAGCTGATCGCAAGGTATATGTTGTGAAGGAAGTAATCACCTATACTGATGAAGCCACCGGAAGTGAAATCACAGTGATTCCGAGTGAACACTATTGTGTGACTACCATGGTTGATTTTGGTACTAAAGTATTAGGCACTCAAAATGCAACTCTAAAAAGTTTAAATGATTTCAAAAAGGAAATTGCAGATGCCCGCACATTTAGTTTCCTTCATGAGTTGGAAACCTTACTCGAAAACGGATTAATCAAAGGCGGCGATTTAAACAACGCCATCGTATATGTAGATAAAGAAATATCGGCGTCTACGATGGAGCGATTAAAAACTGCTTTTGGAAAAGATAATATCTCTGTTAAACCCAACGGCATACTTGATAACTTAACGCTTCATTACCCTAATGAGGCTGCACGACACAAGCTATTAGATGTTGTGGGAGATTTAGCTTTGGTAGGCACAAGAATACAAGGAAAAGTGATTGCTAACAAACCCGGACATCTAGTAAATACTCAATTTGCTAAGAAGTTATCTAAGATTATCAAACTAGAACAACGCAATCAGGTTCCTGTCTATGATTTGAATTTACCTCCGTTGATGGATGTAACTAAAATCATGAGCATCCTGCCTCACCGTTCTCCTTTTCTATTGGTAGACCGCATTATTGAACTCTCAGATACCCATGTGGTGGGGATGAAGAATGTGACCATGAATGAACCCTTTTTTGTGGGACATTTCCCTGGAGCTCCGGTGATGCCCGGAGTATTGCAAATTGAGGCGATGGCTCAGGCTGGAGGTGTACTTGTTTTGAGTACGGTTCCAGACCCTGAAAACTATCTTACCTATTTTATTAAAATAGACAACGTAAAATTCAAACAACAAGTGGTGCCTGGAGATACCCTTATCTTCAAACTAGATTTATTGACCCCCATTCGAAGAGGGATTTGCCATATGCAGGGATATGCCTATGCCAATGGTAAATTAGTCACAGAAGCAGAGTTGATGGCCCAAATTGTTAAAGTAAAAGAATAAGTATGAATCAACCTTTAGCCTATGTGCACCCCGGAGCGAAGATTGCCAAGAATGTGGTGATTGAGCCCTTTACGACCATTCATAATAATGTTGTTATTGGAGAGGGCACTTGGATTGGCTCCAATGTTACCATCATGGAAGGAGCTAGAATTGGCAAGAACTGCAATATATTTCCCGGAGCCGTTATTTCAGCCATTCCACAGGATTTGAAATTTGGTGGGGAAGATTCACTAGCCATTATTGGAGATAATTCCACCGTTAGAGAGTGTGTCACCATCAATCGTGGAACCATTGCTTCTGGACAAACCACTTTAGGTAAAAACTGTTTGATAATGGCTACGGCTCATATCGCACACGATTGTCATATTGGTGATAATGCCATTATTGTGAATGGAGTGGCACTAGCCGGACATGTTACCGTGGGTAATTTTGCCATTATTGGAGGTTTAGCAGCTGTTCATCAGTTCATTAATATTGGTGACCATGCGATGATTTCGGGTGGTTCGCTGGTGAGAAAAGATGTGCCTCCTTTTACAAAAGCTGCCAAAGAACCCTTGTCCTATGTTGGGATTAATTCTGTTGGATTGAGAAGAAGAGGCTTTACGTCTGATAAAATCAAAGAGATACAAGAAATTTATAGAATCTTGTATCAAAAAAACTATAATACGAGCCAGGCCATGAGCATTATTGAAGGTGAAATGTCGGCCACACCTGAACGCGATGAGATTATAGGTTTTATTAGAAATTCATCGAGAGGGATTATGAAGGGGTATTCGGGGGTGTATTGAAGGTAGAAATTAGAAATTAGAATTTTGAAATTAGAAGTAAGCCTTTCGACAGGCTCAAGGTGACAAAAAGATAGAATTTAGGAGTAGGGAGTGGGTGTTTTTGTTCTGATACTTCGGGATAGAATTTATAATTTGAAGTTTGGAATTTGTATTTTGTAGTTTGGTCCCGACCCTTCGATCCTGACCCTTCGGGATGGAATTTAAAGTTTGAAATTTAGAATTTGGAATTTAAAGTTTGGAATTTGGAGTTTGGAATTTATATTTTATAATTTAGAATTTATATAGTTAATTTATGGCAAGTACATCAGATATTAGAAATGGGTTGTGTATCAAATACAATCATGACATTTATAAGATTATTGAGTTTTTACATGTGAAACCGGGGAAAGGCCCTGCGTTTGTGAGAACCAAATTAAAAAGTCTAACCAACGGTAAAGTATTGGACAATACATTTTCTGCGGGTCACAAAATTGATGTGGTAAGGGTTGAGACGCACACCTATCAGTATTTGTATGCAGAAGGGAATGATTTTCACTTCATGAATACAGATTCTTATGAACAAATCTCTTTAAACAAAGATATTTTGGATGCTCCCGATTTGTTAAAAGAAGGAGAGAATGTAATGGTGCAGATAAATACCGAAACCGAATTGCCCCTTTCTGTAGATATGCCTGCTTCTGTTATTTTGGAAGTGACGTATGCAGAACCCGGCGTGAAAGGAAATACGGCCACCAATGCGACAAAACCCGCTAAAGTGGAAACCGGAGCCAATGTAAATGTGCCTTTGTTTATCAATGAAGGAGACAAGATTAAAATTGATACCGCCACAGGCAATTATATGGAACGTGTGAAATAAGTAGTTATGAAATTTAATCGTTCGCATACACTCAAAGAAATTGCTGAAATCATTGGTACTCCGTATGTGGGTTCCGATGATTTTCCGGTTTTAGGGATGAATGAAATCCATGTTGTTACTTCTGGTGATATCGTTTTTGTAGACCATCCGAAGTATTACGACAAGGCACTTCAATCTGCTGCAACCATTGTTTTAATCAACAAAGAAGTGGAATGTCCAGATGGAAAAGCCCTTTTGATTTCAGATGACCCGTTTAGAGACTTCAATACCCTGACCCGTCATTTTAGACCATTTGTAGCTGCCACTGCTCATATTGCACCTTCAGCCACTATTGGTGAAGGTACCGTTATTCAACCGAATTGCTTTGTTGGTAATCATGTCACGATTGGAAAGAATTGTTTGATTCATTCTAATGTTTCTATTTATGATCATACAGTGATTGGCGATCACGTAATTATACATGCCGGAACTGTATTGGGTGCCGATGCTTTTTACTATAAAAAACGTTCAGAAGGGTTTGATCAACTGTTATCTGGAGGTAGAGTAGTTATTGAAGACCATGTAGGTATTGGTGCCGCATGTACTATAGATAAAGGTGTTACAGGGGATACTACCATTGGTGAAGGAACCAAAATTGATAATCAAGTGCACGTGGGTCATGATACCATTATTGGTAAAAAATGTCTTATAGCTGCCCAAACGGGCATCGCTGGTTGTGTGGTGATTGAGGATGAAGTTACCCTTTGGGGTCAAGTGGGAGTTACAAGTGGTATCACCATTCAATCGAAGGCCGTGATCATGGCTCAAAGTGGGATTAGCAAAACCCTTGAAGGCGGTAAAAGTTATTTTGGATCACCCGCAGAAGAATCACGTGACAAAATGAAGCAAATGGTCAACATTAAAAGAATTCCTGAAATTTTAGAGAAACTGAAATCCCATGAATTATAAAGAGTTCATTACGACATTTTATAAATCAGATGCTTTATATAATCCAGATACCATGAAAGATTATCTTCATGATGATGTTGTCTTAGAATGGTATAGCAGTAAAGGATTTTTTTAAAAAGATAAATTGGAGTTATTACAATTAGCAACAGATTGGAACAAAGCTTATGATTCCTCTGTTGTTCATATTCATGATCTGATTGTTGAAGATGATAAAATAAGCGTTCGGTACACTTATCATGCTTGTACTATAGAAAATCCTAGTCATTATTTCGTGCTAGCCCATTTTATAGTGCATTGGGAATTAAAAGACGAAAAATTGTATAGAGGTTGGCAAATGAGTCAGCTTCCAAGTTAGAAAAATGAAACTATATCTCATTTTCTTTTGAAAAAACAACAACAAAAGAGTACTTTTGCAGTGCTTTTTTAAATAAAATTTAATCATACTACCATGAGTGTTTTAGTCAACAAAGATTCAAAAATAATTGTACAAGGATTTACAGGAAGTGAAGGAACTTTTCATGCCTCTCAAATGATTGAATACGGTACCAATGTAGTAGGTGGCGTTACCCCCGGTAAAGGAGGTTCCACCCATTTAGATAGACCCGTTTTCAACACTGTTAAAGATGCGGTTGAAAAAGCTGGAGCCGATACTAGTATTATTTTTGTACCTCCTGCTTTTGCTGCTGACGCCATTATGGAAGCTGCAGATGCTGGTATTAAAGTAATTATCACCATCACAGAAGGTATTCCGGTGGCTGATATGATTACTGCTTATGACTATGTAAAGCAAAGAGGTGCTCGTTTGGTAGGTCCTAACTGCCCAGGAGTTATTACTCCAGGAGAAGCTAAAGTAGGTATCATGCCCGGATTTGTATTTAAGAAAGGGAATGTGGGGATTGTATCAAAATCAGGAACGTTGACTTATGAAGCGGCTGATCAAGTTGTGAAACAAGGTTTAGGTATTACCACAGCCATTGGTATTGGTGGAGACCCAATTATCGGAACAACTACTAAAGAAGCAGTTGAATTATTAATGAATGACCCAGAAACGCACGCCATCATTATGATTGGTGAAATTGGAGGTCAATTAGAAGCAGATGCTGCTCATTGGATCAAAGCTGATGGTAACCGCAAGCCTGTTATTGGTTTTATTGCCGGAGAGACTGCACCAAAAGGAAGAACGATGGGTCATGCCGGTGCTATCGTTGGAGGTTCTGATGATACAGCAGCTGCCAAAAAGAAAATCATGGGCGAGTGTGGTATCCACGTTGTAGATTCACCAGCTGAGATTGGTAAAAAAGTAAAAGAAGTGTTGGGATAAACATTTAAAAGTATAAAGTTTTAGTAAGCCTTGATTATTCAGGGCTTTTTTTTTCAATATAAAAACATATGAATAGAAATGTATAAAGAAGTAAGCAAATTTAAAAATAATGGAAGTTTTCAATTCTCGTCAAACGATGAGCTGGAAGTGGTTTGTAATGCACCAAATGATGCCAGTGGTGTATTTTTAGTTTATAGCCTAGAAGCAGATGAAAAATTTCTAATAATGGTCGGTTCTACAGGAACAGTTCAAAATGATGGAACACTTAAAGCCAAAAACGGAGGCTTGTATGACAAAATTGTGAACGGACATCAGTTTGCTAAAACAGCTAGAAAATACTCTTGGAAAACCCAATTACAACAAGAAAAGATAGAAACGGTTGAGGTATTTTGGTATGAAACTTATAATGATAAAATAAAAGTAATTCCAACGTTTGTAGAAGCTCAGATTTTGCAATTGTTTTTAAAGGAGAATGGAAAGTTGCCTAGATGGAATGTGGCTTTTTAATAGTGTACTTTATTTATTAAAAAGGTTTTCTTAAGATAGGGGAGTCTTAATTTATTTTATTGATGATTAATAATGTTGTTTTTTAATATACCAATCAGGTTGAATATGGCATTCCCAAAATTCTAAATTTATTACAAAATATTTTAAACCAAACCCAATGAAGCACCTAGCACTATTGCGAGGCATAAATGTATCCGGTCACAATATGATTAAAATGGATGTTTTGAAAACCTTACTTGAAAATGTTGGATTTCAAAATGTGGAAACCTATGTGCAATCCGGAAATGTGTTTTTAGAAACGGATGATAAAAACCCTCAAAGTGTTGGTTTTACTATCAAACAAGAAATAGCTAAACAATTAGGTTTAGATGTTCCAGTTATTGTTATTAGTAAAGCTGACTTAGAAAAATGCCTAATCAATAATCCGTTCTTTAATGAAAAAGAAATTGATACTAAGAAACTATATGTTGCCTTTATTTCAAAAGAATTAAACAATGCTGCGTTGAATGAATTAAAAATAAGTCAATTCAAACCCGATGAAGCCTTTATTGATGGAAACAGAATCTACATGAAATTAGAAACGGGTGCAGGAAATACAAAACTGACTCAAAAATACATTGAAAAAAAATTAAATGTAACGGCTACAACTCGAAATTGGAATACGGTAAATAAGTTGATAGAGTTGTTTTAGAGAGAAAATGTAAAAGGTAATAAGTTTATTAGTATCTTAATAAATTCAATATAAGTATCTAAAATTGTATATTATTTAACTACAAGACACTTACATCCCATTCTATTCTGCAAAAAGAATTACTTATATTTGTCCTTATGATTTTAACAAAATAAACAAACATAGAATGAAGTTATTAGAAGGAAAAGTTGCCATCATCACCGGAGCCAGTAGAGGTATCGGGAGTGGTATTGCAAGAGTATTCGCCCAACACGGTGCCCATGTAGCTTTCACTTATAGTTCGTCAACTGAATCTGCATTAGTACTTGAAAATGAATTAAAGAGTCAAGGAGTTACTGCCAAAGGATATCAGTCCAATGCAGCAGATTTTGAGCAGTCACACAAATTAGTTGAAGAGGTGCTCAACGATTTTGGCACCATCGATATTTTAATCAACAACGCAGGAATCACCAAAGACAACCTTTTGATGCGTATGTCTGAAGAAGATTTTGACAAGGTGATTGAAATCAACTTGAAATCAGTATTCAACATGACCAAAGCGGTTCAAAAAACGATGTTGAAAAACCGCAAAGGTTCTATTGTCAATATGAGTTCTGTGGTAGGGGTGAAAGGAAATGCCGGTCAGGCGAATTATGCAGCTTCCAAAGCGGGTATGATTGGCTTTACTAAATCGGTTGCTCTTGAGCTAGGTTCAAGAAACATTCGATGCAATGCCATTGCTCCGGGTTTTATTGAAACGGAGATGACTGCCAAACTCAATCCAGAGGTAGTGCAGGGTTGGAGGGACTCAATTCCGTTAAAAAGAGGAGGTTCTCCTGAAGATGTAGCCAATGCTTGTTTGTTTCTAGCTTCTGATTTAAGTGCTTATGTTACCGGTCAGGTGTTGAA
Source organism: Flavobacterium sp. (assembly GCA_046293575.1). GTDB lineage: Bacteria > Bacteroidota > Bacteroidia > Flavobacteriales > Flavobacteriaceae > Flavobacterium. The sequence continues at coordinate 11,856 of JBKBOP010000036.1, forward strand.
CGTTGACGGAGGCATGTTAACCTAATTATAAATCCATAATAACGTATGACCACCACCACCTATGTTTTGATATTTCTATCTCTTGGGGTGGCGTTTATCATAGCTTATTTTCAATATTACTTTAAAGCGGGACCAACCTCTAGAGTTAGATTTTGGCTGGCCTTATTGCGTTTTTTAGCCGTTTTCGGATTGTTGTTATTGCTCATTAATCCTGTTATCAAAAAAAGCTTTTATGAGGTTGAAAAACCTATCTTGGCTTTGGTTGGTGATAATTCCGCATCCATCAAAGCATTGGGAGCTGATGAGGAAGCTCTCAAAAGCATACAGCAATTGCAAAGCCATGGCGGCTTAAACGACAAATATGATGTAAGAACATTTCACTTTGATGAAGTGCTGAAAAATGGTGATTCACTCACTTTTGAGGGTACGCAATCCAGAATGGACAAAGTGGCAACTTCTCTTAAAAATCAATTTAGAAATAAAAGGTTTCCCTTGGTATTGCTATCAGATGGGAATCAAACTCAAGGATTGGATTATGTTTATGCTTTTGATGCCAATCAAAAAGTACATGCTTTGGTTTTAGGCGATACAACCACGGTTACCGATTTGAAAATTCAGCAATTGAATGTGAACAAATATGCCTTTTTAAAGAATCAATTTCCTGTAGAAGTATTTTTATCCTATAATGGTACTTCTTCCATCACAGCTGATTTTTCGATTCAACAAGGTGCTCAAACGGTTTATCGTCAACCCGTCTCGTTTCGTCCCGGACAAAAATCTCAAATTTTACAGTTGTTACTTCCCGCTGAAAAAGTGGGCACCCAAATGTATAGAGCCGTTATCAATGCCAATATACAGGAGAAAAACACCTACAACAACGTTAAAAATTTTGCTGTGGAAGTGATGGATCAAAAAACAGAAGTGGCCTTGGTGAGTAGTATCAACCACCCAGATATTGGAACTTTGAAACGTGCCATTGAATCGAATGTGCAACGAAAAGTAACTATTATTACTCCCCAAAACTCCGTTGATTTAACCAATTATAACTTAGTAATAGCCTATCAGCCCACTGCAGAATTTCAACCTTTGTGGGATTTGGCTCAGAAAATGAAGCTCAATATGTGGGTGATCACTGGTATGCAAACTGATTTTGGCTGGCTGAACCGTCGGCAGGAGATTTTTGAATTTAAGATAGGTCAACAACCCGAAGATTATCTAGCTGATTTCCAAACTAGCTTCAACACCTTTGCACAAGAAAACATTGGATTTGAAGATTTTCCGCCCTTACAACATCCCTATGGTTCTATAGACAACAAACAATCTACAAATGATTTATTGGTTGCCCGTATCAGAACCATTTCTTTGGAACAACCTTTACTTTCATTACACGAATCACAAGGTCAGCGAATGGCTTTTACCTTTGGTGAAAACCTTTGGAAATGGAGATTGCAAAGTCATGTTAGCCACAAAACTTTTGAGAAATTTGATAATTTCACAGACAAAATCATTCAATATTTAGGAACTTCAACAGCTCGAAAATCTTTGGTAGTTCAACACGAGAGTTTTTATAATTCTGGGGATGTGTTGGAAATTACGGCACAGTTTTTCAACAAGAATTATGAGTTCGATGAAAATGCTCGCCTAACCTTAGCTCTGCAAAACAAAGAAACGAAAGCTACCAAGAATTATGATTTACTCAAAGGTTCGAACAGCTATAAAGTCAATTTTGATGGTTTATCACCTGGTACCTATACTTTTCAAGTGAAGGAACTCAATACGAACACAAACTACTCTGGGACCTTTGAAGTACTTGATTTTGATATTGAAAAGCAGTTTGTAAATCCAGATTTCAATAGGCTTCAACAACTATCCTTGCAAAATAATGGTTCTGTATTTATGCCTAATCAATTGGAGTCTTTGATTAAAAATTTGATTGAGGATAATCAATATGTTTCTATTCAAAAAGAGCGGGTACAAAAATCGCCTTTAATTGATTGGATTTGGCTTCTAATTATTGTGGTGATAGTATTTGCTACTGAGTGGTTTATGAGAAAATACCACGGATTGTTATAGTCTCATTTTTAGTTTTCAATATTTTTTACTATTTTTAAAAAAAACATTTTCTATGAACAAAGAATTTAACCCAAAAATCATCCCGACTATCATTGGGATTATCATTTTAATTATTTTTATTGCAAAGTCAACTGTTACTATTGGCTCTGGTGAAGCAGGAGTTCTTTACAAAACTTTCGATAAAGGAGTCGTGACAGACGAACCGCCCCTTGGAGAAGGTTTCCATTTTGTAGCTCCCTGGAATAAAGTTTACATTTACGAAGTGAGACAACAAGAATTGTCTGAACAGATGCAAGTTTTGTCATCCAATGGTTTGGAAATCAAATTAGATGCTACCGCTTGGTTTCACCCACAATATGAATTTACTGGTAAATTGCATCAAGAAAAAGGAGAGAATTATATCGAAAGAGTCATTCGTCCCGCCATTCGTTCTGCCGCTAGAAGTGTAGTAGGAAGGTATACTCCAGAACAATTATATTCTACCAAAAGAGACGCCATACAAGACGAAATTTTCACTGAAACCAAGAAGATTTTATCCAATCAATACATTCAATTGAACGAAATTTTAGTACGTGATGTTACATTGCCTGCTACAATTAAAACAGCTATTGAAACCAAATTGAAGCAAGAACAAGAATCGTTGGAGTATGAATTTAGATTGGAAAAAGCCAACAAAGAAGCCGAAAGACAAAGAATTGAAGCAGAAGGAAAGGCTAAAGCCAACCAGATTTTAAGTGCCTCTTTAACTGACAAAATTCTTCAAGAAAAAGGTATTGAAGCTACCATTGAACTATCAAAATCACAAAATGCAAAGGTTATTGTCATTGGTTCAGGGAAAGATGGTATGCCTATCATTCTAGGGAATAATTAATTCAACTTAATACCTTCTATCATGAAAAAATTAACCACCAACCAGATTATAAATATACTATTAATAGTAGCTTTACTTTTGTTCATTGGTCAAAACTTGGACATGGTTAGAGTAAAATTTCTTTTTTTTGGTTTCGAATTACCATTATTTATACTGATAGCCATTGTTTTCCTTATTGGTTATTATACGGCTATTGTTTTTAGGAAAAGAAGAAATGAATATTAGAAACTTAAACAAGTATTAAAATTTAGTCATCTTTACTGTTTACATAACATTAGCCATTATATTTGTATCATAATTTTACAACATGTTTTTAAATCTACATCATCATCATTTACTCTCCGCTCAAGCGAAGTGTTGATGGTATGTGTATAATTCATATTTCAAAACCCGTTTGAGTGCATCAAACGGGTTTTTTTTATCCTCTTGGTGCACTCATTTTAAAATCAAACAAAACAAATTAAAATGAACACCTTAAAAATTGCAATTCAAAAATCTGGTCGACTCAACGAAGACAGCCTTAAAATCCTAAAAGATTGTGGCATTTCGATAGACAATGGTAACGATCAATTGAAAGCTTCTGCCTCTAATTTCCCACTTGAAATTCTCTATCTCAGAAATTCAGACATTCCACAATACTTGCTTGATGGTGTGGCAGATGTGGCCATTGTTGGCGACAATCTTTTAGTAGAAAAAGCTCCTGATATTCAAATTGCTCAACGATTGGGCTTTTCCAAATGCAGGGTATCGGTGGCGGTTCCCAAAAGCTTTGCCTATCAATCAATCAATGACTTACAAAACGTTAGGGTGGCAACTTCCTATCCCAATACTGTTCAAAACTACTTTGCATCAAAAGGTGTGTCAGTAGATATTCACCAAATCTCAGGTTCGGTGGAAATTGCTCCAAACATTGGTTTGTCTGAGGCCATCGTTGATATTGTCTCCAGCGGCAGCACACTATTTAAAAACAATCTCAAAGAAGTGGAAGTCATTCTTAAAAGTGAAGCCGTTCTTGCGGTTTCACCTAAAATTAATGCTGAACAACAAGAGATTCTTCGTCAATTACAGTTTAGAATTCAGTCGGTGTTAAAAGCTCGAAAATCTCGGTACATCCTCATGAATGTTCCCAATGATAAAATCAACGAAGTGAGTCAAATTCTTCCCGTTTTAAAGAGTCCGACCATACTGCCTTTGGCAGAGCCCGGATGGAGTAGTCTTCATTCTGTCATTGAAGAAGATACTTTTTGGGAAGTCATCGATCAACTCAAACAAGCGGGTGCAGAAGGTATACTAGTGTGTCCAATAGAAAAAATGGTTCTTTAAAAATGAATATAACAATGAAAACGTATTTAAACCCAAAACGTCAACAGTGGTCTGAACTCACAACAAGACCCACACAAGATTATGCAGCTCTTGAAGATAGCGTACAATTAATTTTTAAAGAAGTGCAAGCCAAAGGAGATGTGGCTGTACAAAAATATACGAATCTTTTTGATGGCGTGCAGCTTGATAATCTCAAAGTGAGCCAAGTAGAACTAACCTCTTCTGAATCTATGGTTTCCCCTACACTAAAATCAGCCTTGCAACAAGCCAAAGAAAACATTGAAAAGTTTCACAAGGCACAACAAACTCCAATTGTCACAGTGGAAACCAGCCCAGGTGTCATTTGTTGGCAAGAAAAAAGACCTATTGAAAAAGTGGGGCTTTATATTCCGGGGGGTACTGCTCCGCTGTTTTCAACAGTGTTGATGTTGGCAATACCCGCAAAACTAGCAGGATGTAAGGAGATTGTGTTATGTTCACCTCCAAGAAAAGATGGTTCATTTGCTCCAGAAATTCTTTATGCCGCTCAACTTTGTGGTGTTACCGAGGTGTATAAAGTGGGAGGGATACAGGCCATTGCGGCATTGACTTTTGGAACAGCATCGATTCCAAAAACATCTAAGATTTTCGGTCCGGGAAATCAATATGTAACCGTTGCTAAGCAAGTAGCCACCCGATATGGTGCAGCTATCGATTTACCTGCGGGTCCTAGTGAATTGTTAGTATATGCTGATGAAACAGCTGTTGCTGCTTTTGTTGCCTCAGATTTATTAAGTCAGGCCGAACACGGAGCTGATAGTCAGGTAGTTTTGGTGGCTTCAAATTCGAAGTTTGTTGATGAAGTTCAAAAAGAGCTAGAAGCACAACTAAAAACCCTTTCTAGAAAATCAATTACAGAGAAAGCCATTCAAAATTCATTAATGATTGTCTTGGAAAAGGAAGAGGAAGCCCTTGCATTTATCAATGCTTATGGTCCAGAGCATTTTATTGTGTGTAGTAAAAACGAAGACTTTATTTTAAATGGGATTCAAAATGCAGGTTCTGTGTTTGTGGGGAATTATACACCCGAGAGTGCGGGAGATTATGCTTCTGGAACCAACCATACTTTACCAACCAACGGTTATGCACAAAACTATTCAGGAGTGAATCTGGATAGCTTTCTAAAATCTATGACATTTCAGAAAATAAGTAGCGAAGGTTTACAGAATTTAGGTAACACCATAGAAGTAATGGCTGAAGCTGAAGGTCTAGATGCCCACAAAAATGCAGTAACCATCCGATTAAACACTTTAAAATAATGAGCACTATTAAAAATAAAACGATTTTTGATGTAACGCAATGGGTGCGACCTATGGTGATGCAACTTAAGCCTTATTCGTCTGCAAGGGATGAATTTTATGAAGTTTCGGAAGATTATATTTTTCTGGATGCCAATGAAAGTCCGTTTGCCAATCATTTCAATCGCTATCCAGACCCCAAACAATGGGAGTTGAAGTCAGCTTTGTATGAGTTGAAAGGCATCAGCCCTCAAAACATTTTTATCGGAAATGGTAGTGATGAAGCCCTTGATATATTAGTGAGAGCTTTTTGTGAACCTAATCAAGACAATATCATCACTTTACCACCCACCTATGGGATGTATGGAGTTTTGGCTAATATTAATGCAGTGGAAAACAGAGAAGTGGTTTTAAATGAACTTTTTGAACCCAATGTAGATGCTATTTTGGAAG
>JBKBOP010000037.1:0-17801 GCA_046293575.1 Flavobacterium sp.
GATGGGATATTGAGATATTTTTTAGAGACATCAAACAGTTACTGCACATCAAATCCTTTATAGGAACATCAGAAAATGCAGTAATGATACAGATATGGACGGCACTTATTACTATACTCATCCTAAAAGCCTTAAAAGCCAATGCAAAATACAGTTGGTACTTGTCCAATTTGGTGGCTTTTATAAGGCTTAATCTGTTTGTAAAAGTAGATTTGCAAAAATGGATTGACCAACCTTTTCAGGAACATCCACCACCGAAACAAAATTATACACAGGGGGTACTTTTTTGAAAAATCAAAATAATAATGCTAATTACTAGTGAAATCGTTACTTTTAATCCCAATCAAAAACGTTTAGGACAGGATTGGTTTGTTATCTAAAATATTAGTTTCTAATGGATATTTAAGATTGTTTAAACCGGAGTTGAAATACTTACCCGATTCAAAATTGTTTACAACTTTATATTCAACTAATTTTTTGTTTTTCTTATCAACTCCTTCATATATTGCAAAACAATAATTCCCATCATTCTTGGCATGATAAAATTGTTTGTGTTCATGCCTTGAAACATCACGATGTTTTTTGATGAATAAAGGATTGGTTACATCACTTGTGTAATATCGAATTTTCTTTATTGGAATTGGATTTCCATTTTTGTTAGGCAAAACAAATAATTCATTTTTAATTTTATTTTTTAAAACTTGAATTTCTAATCTTATAGGTTCTTCGTCTTGCTCTTTTACCTTTTTTAATTGTTTCTCTAATTCTTCAATTTCCTTTTTGATTAGTTTTTCTTTTTCTCGTCCATTAGTAATAATTTCCTTTATTTTATCATCAACAATATTTTTTAAATCTGCATCTTTGAACATCTCTATTCCTTGACGCTTTACATATTTGATAACTGCTTCGGCTTCCCCTGTTTTCTTATTTATTTCTTCTCTTAAAATAGCACCATAAAAACTCTCTTTGTGCAACGCACCTCGAACCGTATCACCTTGTTTGTATTTAATTTCTCCTTTTTCATTTCGTTGAATAATTCCTCTTTTTCTAATTTTCTTTTTACTTTGAATAGGTAAGTTGTCTGGAGTGTGATGACTAATTAAAATATTGTTATCAAATTCATCTACATCTTTATGAAAACCTTCCCACGGAATTCTATGTGAAAATGATGGTTTTGGTTTTCCATAAAACTCATTTTGTTCTAAATCGTGGTAATATTTAGCTAAAGTATCATTAATATCTCTTGTACAACAAGCAACCACAACAGCGTCTTTGGCATGATGTCCATGATTGTCTCTTGATTTTTCATTCAATCCCCACATTTGTCTCAAATTGGCAGTGGTTTTTCCTTTGATTGGATAGACTTTATTGAAAACAGTTTTAAGAAATAAATTTCCGTATTTACTGATGATTCCTATATCAACCGATTGACTGTTTTTAAAACTCTCTGGAACTTCTTCTCTTGTAAAAGATTTGTATTTATTGAAATAATACGAATATTCAAAGCGTAATTTAGTTCTTTCAATAATATATTTGTCTCGTTTTTCTTTGGTTGAAGCTGCTTTAACTTTTTTAGATAAATCTTTAATTCTATCTTCTAAATCTTTGACTTTTGCATACCAATGTTTAATTCTTGGTAAAATTTCCTCGTGATTAGGACATTCAAATGGAATTTTATCTTTTTTAGTTTGCCTATTATAAGTTGCACAACACAAGGTTTTATTTGTTTGAGAATTATCTAAACTTCTGCTTCTTGGAATAGTGTGTTCTATATCAAACTTTGGATTATTCCCAACAAAATCAGACAAACAAATGGTTTTTCCTGTATAAAGACACACTTTGTTTTGCTCAATCCAAAGTTGATATTTTAAAATATCGGTTTCGGTTGGTTCGTAATCTTTATAATTTGAATTTGTGTCATTACAACCATCTGTTTTATTTTCTCCTTTAAAAATAGATTTTATTGCTTCTCTATATTTATTTCTTCTGTCTTTTAATAATTCATTCCATTGTCTAATTGCTACTCGTTCGTTTGAAGAGTTTAACTCTCTTGGCATTTCGATATGAATAATGGTTTCTTCATCAATCATATCATCTTTTATCAATTGATTAACCACTTTTTTCAATTGATGTAAAGAACGCATTGCCATTGGATTTTTTATGGATGAAATTAGCGGACTTCCTAAATATTTTTTGCCGTCAACATCGCTCCTTTTGGCTTTTTTATAGACTTCAATTGCAGATGGATGATATAATTTTTTTAAACTTTCCTCGGTTACATCAAAATTATCATTCAGAAAAGTTTTCAAAATTTCATCCATTGTTTGCTTTTTCGCAAACTCTCCTCGTCCTGAATTGAGTTTCATTTGAGTTGAAAACAATTCAAAACATTCAGCTAAAATTTGAGTTTGAAAATGCTCTGGTGTTTCATTCCATTTTTTTGTTCCAAAAAAGTCTTTTACTTGTTTTTCTAATCCGCTCCTGTATGCTTCAGCTACAAAATTGTTAGAACTCCAAGTTCCGTTTTCTTTTTTTACGTCTTTAATCAATCCGTTTACGATGTCAATATTATTGCTATACAATTTATAATTTTCTATAATTGAATTTATTTCGTTATTAATAATACTCCTATTTTCTTCACTATTCCAAATTTCTGAAGGCAGAATGTTTTTCATATTTGCCATGAAAACAGCATGTGAATAAATCAAATTTTGTCTTAAATAGGGCAGAATATTTCTGATTGCCTTTAAACTTAAAGAACCATAATCTTGTTTGAGTTTTATTTTTGAAAACTTAATTGCAGTTTTTTCATCGCATTTTAAGTTTTCGATTGCAAAATGTTTCAACAATTCTTCATTATCAAATCGGAACAAAACATGCCAAACATCATCAATAATATCTTCAATTGATTTTTGAACTTTTATGTTCCCATCTGTTTTGGTATTTTTTTCATAATTTGATTGCAAATATTCTTTCCAGTTTACCCCAAAAACATCAACTAAATTTGCAATAGTTGGGCAACCTGCAACATTACTTCCTAATATATAATTGAACAAAACGTTTTCATTAGAAATTTCTTTATCTTTATAATATTTGGAAACTAATCCTTTTGGTGTAAGTTTTTTGGCTACATCAACGAAATCAAAATTGGCTTTAGACTTTCTAAAAAATAACGATTGTATTTGTTCTCTTTCCTCTTCATTTAGCAACCTTAATTTTTCATCTGCTGGTAGTTTAATTTTTACATTGTTTATATAACTCAACATTCTAAATTCTTCAAAATCTGGGTGCGAAATTGGCACACACGCTTTCCTGTTTTCCAGGGGACATTTCGCAACCAAACTTTTTTGAGATTTCAATGGTCTTTGAAAAAAGATAGCTTTTTCAATTGCCACTTTTATTTCATTTGAAATATTCTGTTTGTTGCAGATGAAATTAAACTCGGATAAATAATGATCAATCCGATGTGTATATTCACCTCTAATTTTTTGGTTTTTTTGATGTAAAGTATAGAAATATTCACCCAAAGTAGAATACTTCTCTGCTTGAATTTTCTCAGTTAAATCACTAATTGCTAGTTTTACAGGTCCAAGAAATTCTTTTTTGTTTAATCGTTCGTGTAGTTTTTCCTTGTTTTCTGCAAAAACTAAAGTTTGATTTTCCTTAATAATTGTATTAAAAGCTCTTGATAATGTAAATAATGGTTTATTACTTGTTTCTTCTTTATCGAAAGAAGATAAGAATTCTGAAAAGGCTTCTAAAAAATCTCCTGTTGATATTGCATCATTAATAATACCTGTGATTTCAGAATTTTTTTCTTCAATAATTGAATTGTCAGAACTATCCAATCTATTACTCAAAAAACCACGTCTTTGTGCGATATGATAAAAAGCTCTTCCTAAAATATACCTGTCTTCTTTGTTGTTCAAATTAAGATTTTCGGTTGCAACTTTAAATCGATAAGAGTATGGATTTTTATTTTGGAGTTTTCTTTCCTCTTCATTTTCTTGATTATCTGTATTTAACCAAATTCTAAACTCATCATTCTGAGGATAAATTTTCTTATACCTCCAATCGTTCAATTCTTCATCAGATAATTTCGGGCATAAATTATTATAAGAAAGAACTTTTATTAATTCAATTTTTCTGATTTTTCTTCGATATTTTAGTTTTCTTGCACTTCTAAATTCTGTTCGTTTTGCAGCTTTAGAACTTTCACTATTTGTCTTTGCTTCAATATTCACTCCTTCCGAAAATATCCTAACTCCTTTATCAATCAATGAAAACTGTGAGCCATCTTTTTCCACAATAGCCCACCCAATACTATTTGTTCCAAGATCCAATCCTAAAATACGTGCCATAATTCTGTGTTTTTTAATCAGATTTTAAAGATAATAAAAAGAAAAAATACAATTTTACGGAAAACCGTAAATGGGTAAAAAAAGTTTATTTATATTTGTGATAGATAATTTTATTCTAATCTTTAATCTTATCACAATAAGGCTGTATGCCGTAGACTAACGTCTTTAATCCCGCTTCGGTGGGATTTTTTTATTTTATAAACTTTCCTAACTTTATTCATATCACAATAATCCGCCGCGGCGGAGTAGATGAAAATCTTAAGTCCCGCTTCGGTGGGATTTTTTTATTTTATAAACTTTCCTAACTTTATTCATATCACAATAATCCGCCGAGGCGGAGTAGATGAAAATCTTAAGTCCCGCTTCGGTGGGATTTTTTTATTTTATAAACTTTCTAATCTTTAATCGTATCACAATAATCCGCCACGGCGGAGTAGGTGAAAACCTTTAATCCCGCTTCGGTGGGATTTTTTTACTAATTCCCCATATTCCTTAAAAAAGCCCAACCTCAACCAATCCATAAATAACCCTATCTTTGCAGAAATTCAACACCATGAGGCTTTTATCTCTAGCTATAGCACTTTTTTACATCACTTCTTTAAAGGCCCAAGAAGGTCAAAACGATTTCAATTGGGGTCCGGACCTATCCTTTAATTCCATACGCTATGCCGGAGTCAACGGTCTAAGCTCCAATGAAGTTAGAGCCATTGCAGTTTATCCCGATGGTCGTTCCATCATTGGTGGTGTGTTCAACAACTACAACGAAACCGCCGCTTACCGCTTGGTTAGATTGCTGGCAGACGGTAGCAGAGATATGACTTTTGCCTCACCCATTGTCATCAACCCGTTTTTTTCCCGAATCAATGCTATTGAAATTTTACCCAACGGCAACATCATGATTACGGGAGCCTTTGAAATTCAATGTGGTCAAGAAAATCCATGTTTTAGAACCCTTGCTATATTGAGTCCCAACGGACAATACCTCCCCATCAGCTCCAGTTTCAACAGTGGTGAAGCGTATGCCATCACCCCCGATGGCAACGGTAATTATTATATTGGCGTGAGATATACCTCTGTCAGTTATTCAAAAGAACTCGTAACCCGAGTCAACAGCAATGGCGTGGTAGACACCACCTTCGACGGTCAAAACCAATCCTTTCACGGCAGTGCTTTGGCACTTGCAAAGCAACCCGATGGTAAAATTATCGCCGGTGGAACCTTTGACCGCTACTGGGGTTCGTTAAACAACCGCATCGTTCGCATCAATCCTGATGGCACCAAAGACATGAGCTTTCAAATGGGTAGTGGCTTCAACAGCGATGTGACCGGCATTGCCTTAACCGCTGAAGGCGATATTCTGGTGACAGGATTTTTCACCCAGTACAACGGGCAAAACGTACGCAAATTTGCCAAATTATCTCCTGATGGCATTTTAGACACGGGCTTCGGAGCAGCGTTTACCGACCACATCACCGCGGCTAACAACCTCCGAAGTGTAGAAGTGCAAAACGATGGAAAGATTTTAATCTCTGGAGGGTTTAACCACACCCCCACAGGCTATAAAGGTTTCATCAGGCTCAACCCCGACGGAACCATTGACCCCACCTTTCAGGCTCCTATAGAAAACAACGCGGCCGGATTATGCACCCTTGTGATGGCAGACGGCCGTATCATGGTCGGCGGTATTTTCTCCAATTACTTTAAATCTAAATCCAGTGGGGTGGCACGACTACAGCCCAACGGGGTGATTGATGGCAGTTTCAACCCCGTCATTGGCACCGATGTTTTGGTGAGAGTCATCAAAAAACAACCCGACGGCAAACTCCTCATCGGGGGCGGATTTTCCCAATATGGCAATCAAACCTGCATTGGTATTTTCAGAATACATCCAGACGGCACTTTAGACGAAACCTTCACTACCGGACATGGATTTTTGGAAGACACCATCATTGATATCGATCTTTACCCCGATGGAAGAATATTGGTGAGTGGCATTATTAAAAATGCGTTTGGCGAAGCCCGTCATGGCATTGTACGATTGATGCCCAATGGTGGCATTGACCCAAGCTTTACCACCACCCTACCCTCTAACCTTGTGGTGGAACGCATTGCTCTTCACCCCAACGGAAAAATTTATTTCTCCAACCATCCCGATTATTTGCGACTCAATGACGACGGTAGTTTTGACACCGAATATTATAAAGATCCGGAAATCAATTCCTTTGGCATCAGAAGAATTTTGATTGATGAAGAAAACCGCGTACTGTATGCCGGAGAAGTAAAGATTGAAAATTTTGTAACGATGAATACCGTCATTCGCGTGCTTCCCAACGGCACCCTTGACCCAACGTTTACAGCTCCTGTGGCCTCAAACACCATCTTTGACATGAAGCCACTTCTGGGTGGCGGATATATCATCGTGGGGAACTTCACCCAACTCAATCAGCAAAATGGATTCAACCGCATGGCGAGACTTCAACCCAATGGTACTCTTGACACCACGTTTATCCAACCCAATTTTAGTGGCATCATTCAAAGCGTAGAAATTGCACCCGATGGTAAGATTATAGCCGGAGGAGGATTTGTGGGTGCCGGTGGCAGTGTGCCCACTCGAAGAATTGCTGTGTTTCATCCCAACGGAAGTTTATATACCGCTTTTTCAACAGATAACACCAATGAGCAGGTGTTATGTACGGCGGTGGTTGAAAATGCACTTTGGGTGGGTGGCACCTTTACACAATACCAAAACAACCAACGCAATTTTCTGAATCGGGTCATTTTTGACACAGGCACTTTAAGTACCAACATCCCTGAAGAACACCCTGCGATGCAGTGGGCCCTGACCCCCAATCCGGTTATAGACATCATTGCATTACCTCAGGACTTAGGCATCAAACAGTGGAACCTGTACACCCTCGACGGCCGTCGGGTCAGCCACGGAACGATGCAACCCACTCTAAACGTTTCCCAACTTCCATCTGGAATGTACCTGTTGCAAATTCAAGGAGATTCGTGGCAACGAACCCTCAAATGGATTAAAAAATAGGTTTTGGTTTCTAATGACCAATGGATATCTCTCCGCTACACTATCAAATCCCCACATTCACTTATTAGTCCCGATTCGGGAGTAGACTCGACAGATTTTGTAGCAACAGATTTCAATCCGTTGAAACAAAACAAAATCAGTACAAATCATTGTAAATCATTACCATCCGTTGCATCTGTGGTCAAATAAATGGATTTCAATCCAGCAAAAAAATCTAATAATTTGTGGTCAAAAAGAACATTCCAACAATCAGATTTCAATCCGCCACCTATCCCAAAAAATCACAATTTCTTAAGTTCATTTAATATCTTTACAAACACAAACGCACCCCCATGAAAAACATGATCATCGCTAGTACCTCTACCCTGCACGGCGGGAGTTACTTAGAATACCTCCGGGAAGAAATAGCCGCCTTATTTGCCGGGGTGGAAAGCATCGTGTTTATTCCTTATGCCCGTCCGGGAGGCATCACCCATGACGAGTATACCCAACGAGCCGCCGCATTTTTCAACACACTCGGTATAGATGTGCGAGGCCTCCACACCTTCCCAAACCCTTCCGAAGCCATCACCCAAGCCGAAGGTGTTTTCACCGGAGGTGGCAATACCTTTGTATTAGTAAGCCAACTCTACAAACACCAAGTCATGCTTCCCCTCGAACAAGCCCTTAAAAACGGTACGCCCTACCTAGGCAGCAGTGCAGGCAGCAACATCACCGGACTCAGCATGCAAACCACCAACGATATGCCCATTGTCTATCCGCCGTCGTTCAAAACCTTGGGAGCTATCCCCTTCAACCTCAACCCCCACTACCAAGACCCCGACCCCAATAGTCAACACATGGGCGAAACTCGTGAAACCCGCATCAAAGAATTTCATATATACAATACCGTGCCCGTACTTGGCCTTAGAGAAGGCAGCTGGCTCAATGTCATAGACCAAAAAATTATTCTAGAAGGAACTCTCACCGCCCGTTGGTTCACCCCCAATCAATCCCCGGTCGAACTCCCCACTGGGACGAATGTGTTAGAATATGTGTAGTTGAGTTTTCATTCCGAGGGTTCGGAAGCAGTCGCAGTTTTCAGTCGCAGTCGCAGTCGTATTCCGAAGCTTTAGTGCAGTTGTAGTTTTCAGTCACAGTCGCAGTCGCAGTCGTATTCCGAAGCTTTAGTGCAGTTGTAGTTTCTCAGAATGTGTCAGTCGCAGGCTTAAGTTAAATTCCTTTTCAACTCTAGAATTTAATAAAAACTTTATTCTTTAAGTTTTATGTAAACCTATGCTTTTGAAATGTTGGAAAGAAAAACACAAAGGTAAACTTTGCGATCTTTGCGTAAACCTTGGTGTGCTTTGCGGTTAAATCGAATACTCCTTAATTTTCTTAATGACACCCCTTAATGAACCTTAATGTTTTAAAAAAAGGTTCCGCCAGGAACAGATTCTTCGCGGTTAAAACAAAAAAAACCTCAACAGTAAATTGCGACTTTGCTCCCGAGGCTTCGGGATTTGCGAGATACCAAAACACTACAACCTTTGCGTGCCTTGCGTAAACCTTTGCGTCCCGAGAAATCGGGATTGCGGTTAAATCGAATACTCCTTAATTTTCTTAATGACACCCCTTAATGAACCTTAATGTTTTAAAAAAAGGTTCCGCCAGGAACAGATTCTTCGCGGTTAAACCAAAAACAAAAAACCCCAAGGTTGAACTTGAGGTTTATTAAGAGCGGAAGACGAGGCTCGAACTCGCGACAACCAGCTTGGAAGGCTGGAGCTCTACCAACTGAGCTACTTCCGCTTTTGTGGGTGCAAATATAAAACATAAGTTCGCACGCCTGCAAATTTTTTTTCAAAAAAAACATATCAAAACTCAAAAAAGTCCTAACCAAATCAGTTTCAAAAGTTAACAATTTCTCGTATCTTTAATCCCTCAATCCACTCTCATGGAAGAAATCAGAGAAATCACCGCCACCGAAACCCATACCGTTCGCCATCCTGTGCTCAGGGCTGGCAAACCCATAGAGACGTGCATCTTTGAAGGTGATGAAAAAGAAGACAATATCCATCTGGGGTATTTTATCAATTCTGCCTTAGTCGGCATTGCATCACTATACCACCAATCACATCCAGAACTCAAAGCAAAAAATGCTTACCAACTTCGAGGTATGGCGGTACTCTCCCATCATCAAGGCCATGGTTATGGAGAAGCCTTAGTAAATGAATCTTTGGAAAAAGTGCAAGTAAATAACGGCGACCTACTCTGGTGCAACGCCCGCATCAAGTCAGTCCCTTTCTATAAAAAAATGGGTTTTGAAGTTTTTGGCTCTCCTTTTGATATAGGTGACATCGGCACCCATTATGTGATGTATCACCAACTTTAAATTCTCTATGAAAAGACTGTTTTACAGCCTGCTTTTGCTCTGTGTTTTTTATTCGTGCAAGGAAACTCCAACTTCAATCTCCGATATCCTCCCCGAAATTCTTATTACCGAAGAGGGGAAAGTGCTTCCGCTAGATTCCACAACAATAGCCACCCTAAAAGATTCCCTTTTAATCGAATTCTACCAGAAAAACGATGCCAAAACCCATTGGGTCGCCTTCAATTGCCGCGAAGATCTTTTGAACCTCCTCAATGCAGTGGAAGACGAAGGACTCAACCCCAAGGATTTTGACCTCAAACCCCTAAATGCACTCGAAAAAAAACTCCCCAAACTCTCTGATAAAGAACTCATAGAATATGACTTTCTGCTCACTCAAAACCTTTTAAAACTAATCACCCAAGCCAATGTGGGCACCACCTCTCCCCAACAACTTTATGATGACTGGGATTTGAAACCCAACACTGCCCCCATCAAAGAAAAACTATTTCGTTTTCTCAACCCCGATAATTTTGATGCCGCTGTCGCTGCACTATCACCGCAACATCACATGTATCAGAAACTGAAGAAGGCCCTTCAGCTTCTTAAAGGATTTCCCAAAGACCCCGGTATCACCATCATAGTAGACGGTAAAATTGAACCCAATGATTCTTTATCTGAACTCATCAACATCAAAAAGAAATTGCAATACTGGGGCGAAATGAAAAAATCAGACAGCCTCTCCAACCATTATGATGAAGAAACCTTGCTGGCCGTGAAAAAGTTTCAGTTTCGCCATGGTCTCGCCCCCGATGGTGTGATTGGTCGGGGCACAGCGGCCGCCCTCAACAAAACCAAAGAAGAGCGAAAACAGCAAATCATTGCCAACCTAGAACGCTGGCGATGGTTTCCCCACGATTTCCCATCCGATTATTTGTTGGTAAATATTCCAGATTATTCGTTGACCGTAGTCAAAGAAAAAGACACCGTGAGAAATCATCGCGTCATTGTGGGCACTGCCCAACGAAAAACACCCATTTTACAATCCAAACTCAGCTATTTGGTATATAATCCCACTTGGACCGTTCCACCCACCATTCTTAAAAATGATGTAATTCCTGCCACCCAAAAAAATCGCAGTTACTTGACGGGGAAAAACATTACGGTCTACGACTCTAAAGGCAACGTGGTCAGTCCAGATAATTGGGAAGCTTCCAAAGCTCGCTCTTACCGCTATGTGCAAAGTCCTGGAAAAACCAATTCACTGGGATTAGTTAAAATCATGTTCCCCAACCGTTTTTCGGTGTATTTGCATGACACCAATTCTAGAGGGTATTTTGAAAGGGAGATTCGTTCTCTAAGTTCAGGCTGTATTCGGGTGCAAAACCCCTTTGAATTGTGTGAATACCTACTTAATGATGCAGAGCAATGGCCGATGGATACCATTTTGGAAGCGGTCAATACTGGTAAAACTAGGAATGTAGACATCAAAGGAAACTATCAACTGTACATCTTGTATTGGACTGCTTGGAGCCAAGGAGATGTACTCATCTTTAGAGATGATATTTACAACCTAGATGCTGCTTTGTATAAGAAATTAAGAAACTAATCGAGATTGATTGATATAGTTCCGATTGGGATGATAGATAAACAAACACGATTGGTCCTTGATGAGTTCAATGATTTCTTTGGTCAACTCTTGCGGCAATGCCGGACAACCTTGACTGCGACCCAATCTTTTATTGTGATGGATAAAGGACTCAGACACATAATCGGCTCCGTGAATCACGATGGCTCGGTCTCTGGCTTTATCGTTGATACCCCTTTCCAAACCATCCAAACGCAGCGACAAACCATGTTTACCTTGGTAGGTTTCCGCAGTGGCATAAAAACCTAAACTACTTTGGAACGACTCTGGTGTATTCGAAAACTTCTTAGCAAACTCCTCACCAGAATTTCTGCCGTGTGACACAAGGGTTTGATAGAGCACGGTATAAGAATCCATATCAATGACCCACATTCTTTTCGCATTTGCAGAAAAACTAAAATCAATCAAGGTTAAGATGTTCTTCTTGACTTTACCTTGTTCTTTTAAACGATAAAACCCTTCAATGCCAAATTGAAAACAATTCCACTCAGGAAGGTTCCAATCTGTGGGGTCTAAGGTTTGATAAATATCTTTAGCAGAAAGTGCAGCACTCTCAGTAGTGACATTCATGGCCAACACCGAGGTGGTTTCGTGATTTTTAAAGCTAGAAGTGGCGGTTATAAAAAACAGCCCTATCAAGGGTAAAAACTTGTATATCATGGGTAATTCTTTCGGTTAAGTTATACTTGGGGTTCCAAATATAAAAAACAGCAGCTAAGTTCCAAACTCCTAACGTGTTAATTATGATAAAATTGCAGATTCACGTAAATCAATGTACGGTTTACCGTAAAAGCCCTCCTAAAAAAATGATAAAATAAAAAAGTGTACGCTTGTGATGTCTATTTTTGATGCGATTTAAAAAAATGCATACCTCAAAAAAACTTTTAGTTTTTCCCTTCATTATTCTATTCACGCTGACCTCATATGCTCAGAAGAAGGAAGCTAATGCTATTTATACTGACGGAGCCATAAAAATTGATGGAATACTAGATGAAAGTGAATGGGATAATGCTATTCCCACTTCAGGTATGTACATGTTTGAACCCGATAATGGCAATCCACTAGCACCACACCGCGATGTAGAAATTAGGGTATTATACAATAACACTTCCATCTATATTGGGGCACTTTTAAAAGACGATGCTCCTCATTTGATTCCTCGAGAAATCACCCAACGGGACCGTTTTGGTGTGGCCGATCATTTTGGAGTCTACATCAATGGGTTTAATGACGGTCAGCAAGATTTTCGCTTTTTTGTGAGTGCTGCTGGTGTGCAAATGGACTGTCTTGCCACCGAAACCGGTGAGGATTATTCCTGGGATGCCATTTGGGACAGTGCAGTCAAAATAACGGACGAGGGCTGGGTTATTGAAATGGAAATACCCTATGCGGCACTTCGATTTTCCAATGTAGAAGAACAAGTTTGGGGCATTAATTTTTACAGAGAATTTCGCAGGGACCGTTACAGATACGCTTGGAATCCCATCGATGCCCGTATTGGAGCTATTATTCCGCAAGCGGGTTTACTCAAAGGCATCAAAAACATCAATCCTCCCACCCGATTATTTCTAATTCCTTATGGTTCTTCCTATGTTGAGACCCGAAATGGTCAAACGGAAACTACCTTTAAAGCGGGACTCGACATTAAATATGGCATCAATGACTCCTTTACCTTAGATGCTATTCTTATTCCCGATTTTGGTCAAGCCGCTTTTGACGATGTGATTCTTAATCTGACTCCTTTTGAGCAACAATTTTTAGAAAACCGCCCGTTCTTTACCGAAGGTACTGACATTTTCAACAAAGGAAATCTACTCTACACCCGAAGAATTGGAGGAGCACCCAGCCGAAGAGCAACTCCAGATGCAGACGAAACCATCACCTATACTCCTGGCACGGTCAACCTTATTAACGCTACTAAAATATCAGGTCGCACCAAAGGTGGGCTTGGTATTGGCTTTTTAAATGCTGTCACCGAAAGTGCTTTTGCCAACCTTAGAAACAACGAAACTGGCGAAACCCGTCGTGCGTTAGTTGAACCGCTCACCAATTACAATGTCACCGTTTTTGATCAACGATTTAGAGGAAACTCCTCCGTCGCATTTATCAATACCAACGTTTGGAGAGACGGTGATTTTAGAGATGCCAACGTATCGGCTTTGGTTTTTGACCTGAATACTCGTGGGAACACTTATAAACTTGCTGGAGATTTTAAATACAGTCTTGTTAGAGATTTGCTTCAATCCACTGGTTTTAGCACCCAACTAAATTTTGCCAAAACCCATAGTCAACATCGATACAACATATTAGGCACTTATATGTCTGAGGATTTTAATCCCAATGATTTGGGAATTAACTTTATGACCAACTTTCATAGTCTTCGAGCCAATTACAATTATAGAACTTTAAATCCTGTGGGTTGGTTCAACAGCATTCGCATCAACTCCAACTTTTACACAGAAATTCAAAACACTACAGGTCGTGCTCAACAGTTTTGGCAAAACATCATTGGCAATGTGATGACCAAAAACAACGATTTTTTCAACAGTGGTCTCTATATTAACCCTGTTGAAACTTATGATTTCTATGAAGCTCGTTCCCCTGGGAGATTTGTAAATATACCAGGAAGCTGGGGAACTTGGCTGCTGTTTTCATCCAATTATAACCGCACTTGGGCCATAGATATTGAACCTGCTTACCGCAAGTATTGGCAAGACAACCGTGACACTTTTACGCTGTTATTCAGTCCAAGGTATCGCTTTTCTGATAAATTTTCACTCATTTATCGCTATCAATATGTGCAACAAAACAGCGACATTGGCTGGGCCGATTTTTGGAACAACCAACCCATTTTGGCAGAGAGAGACCGTGTGACCCAAACCCATTCATTGACTGGAAAATATTCCTTGAATGACAAATCTACGTTCAATCTAGTGCTGCGATATTATCACTCGTGGGCTGATAATTTAGTCTATATGGACTTGAATTCTGACGGCTCATTTTCACCTAGCCCTGATTATGATTTAAACCGCGATGCCAATCTTAACCTTTGGAATTTTGACCTTTCTTACAGCTGGTGGTTTGCCCCAGGAAGTGAACTTAGAATTCTTTACCGGAATAATGCAGACGAGTTCAGTTTGGATGTCAACAAAAATCCCGGTGAAAACATAAATGCTTTATTTCGCAACAACCTGAACCACATTTTTTCACTAAGTTTGCGTTACTTTATTGACTACAATAAAGTCAAAAACTGGATATAATTTTTAGAAGCCATTCCCGCTGTTCGCTTCAAGCTTCGGGTCGTCTGTCCGGTTTTTCTGGGGCCATACCAGAGCTTCCTTGGGTCGCTTGGTCGGCTCCCGAAAAAGCCAGTCCATCCCACCCAAAGGCTTATCGCTACCATCGGGGCTAATACCACCCACATGAACCAAAAAG
Organism: Flavobacterium sp.; assembly: GCA_046293575.1. GTDB lineage: Bacteria > Bacteroidota > Bacteroidia > Flavobacteriales > Flavobacteriaceae > Flavobacterium. The sequence continues at coordinate 14,841 of JBKBOP010000037.1, forward strand.
TAATTTTAATGATTTTAGACGGTTGGGGAAATTCACCCGATCCCAAAGTATCTGCTATTGAATATGCTAATACGCCATTTATAGATAGTCTTTACCAAAACTACGCCCATGCTGAACTTAGAACTGATGGTTTGAACGTTGGACTTCCAGAAGGACAAATGGGTAACTCTGAAGTGGGTCATATGAATTTGGGGGCTGGTCGTATTGTCTATCAAGAGCTCACCCGAATCAATTTAGCTGTTCAAAATCACACCCTTGCCAAAGAACCAGAACTTCAAAAAGCATTTGAATACGCCAAAAACAACCACAAGAAAGTGCATTTTTTAGGATTGGTTTCCGATGGAGGGGTTCACTCTCACACCGATCACCTCAATGGACTATTAGAAGCAGGTCATGACTCAGGAGTTAAAGAAATGTATGTTCACGCTTTTACTGACGGAAGGGATGTTGACCCAAAATCTGGAAAAGGGTTTTTGGAATCTTTACAACAAAAATTAAAATCTTCAGGAGGTCAACTCGCTTCGGTTTGTGGTCGTTACTATGCTATGGACCGAGACAAACGATGGGAGCGGGTGAAATTGGCTTATGACTTGTTGGTCAACGGTCAAGGTATTCCCTCTCAAGACCTACTCACCTCTATTGAAAAATCATATCAAGAAGGCGTAACAGATGAATTTATTCAACCCATAGTGATGACAAAGGCAGACGGTTCTCCTGTAGCGAGCATTCAAGATGGAGATGTTGTTATCTTTTTTAATTTCAGAACCGATCGCGGGCGTCAACTCACTGAGGTACTTTCGCAAAAAGATTTCCATGAGTATAACATGCACAAACTTTCGTTGTATTATGTCACCATGACCCAATATGACGAAACCTATGAAAATATTAAAGTGATTTATCACAAAGATAACCTCACCGAGACACTTGGTGAAGTGTTGGAAAGAAATGGCAAAAAGCAAATTCGCATTGCAGAAACTGAAAAATATCCCCATGTCACATTCTTTTTCTCTGGTGGACGTGAAGAACCTTTTGAAGGCGAGACAAGAATTTTATGCCCCTCACCCAAAGTTGCCACTTACGACCTCCAACCCGAAATGAGTGCCTTTGAACTAAAAGACGCCTTGCTTCCTGAATTGGAAAATGAAACCGTTGATTTCGTATGTTTAAATTTTGCCAACGGAGACATGGTGGGGCATACCGGCGTGATGGAAGCTGCCATCAAAGCCTGTGAAGCTGTTGATACATGCGTAAGAGAAGTAATTACGACCGCTTTAGCACATGGCTATACAACCCTTGTGATTGCCGATCACGGGAACTGTGAAACGATGATTAATCCAGATGGCTCACCCAACACTGCCCATACCACTAATCCTGTGCCGATTATTTTGGTTGACCCAGATAGAAATCATATTGAAAATGGAGTTTTAGGAGATATGGCACCCACAATTCTCAAACTCATGAACCTGTCTCAGCCTCTTACTATGACTGGAAAAGTGCTCGTTTAAATTAATTTAAAACCTCAACCGCCAAATGGCGGTTTTTTTATCAATTCTTTAAAAAATGTTAAATGCACGCATTATTGATAGCTTTACTATTAATTTTGTGTGTATATATACTGAGATTATGGATAGTCTACTTTCGAACTTAAAAATATCGGTAAATGATTCTTTATACCTAAAAGACCCCGAAGGCACTGAACTAGGAAGAAAAATTATAGAACAAAGTATTTTACTAATTGATGAAATAGGTTTTGATGCCTATACATTTCGCAAGTTGGGAGAACGTATTGGTTCCAATGAAAGTTCTATTTATCGGTATTTTGAAAACAAACACAAGTTGTTATTATATCTATCTGCTTGGTATTGGGGATGGACAGAATACCATATGGTTTTTAAAACCCATAGTATTTTAAATGCAGAAGATAAGTTAAGAACTGCTATTTATATGCTGACAAGAGATATTAGTATTGACACTAATTTTATGCATGTCAATGAAGAAGCATTATTCAGAATTATGATTTCAGAATTCTCAAAATCCTATTTAACGAAAGAGGTTGATCAAGAAAATAAAGAAGGTTATTTTGCTCTTTACAAAAGAATTATTCTTCGTCTTGCTTCGATTATGGAGGAAGTTAACCCTGATTATCCATTTGCGACGAGTTTGTCTTCAACAGTAGTAGAAGGAGCTTTGCATCAACATTACTTATCACAACATTTAAAAAGCATTACCAACTGCAATGCTAATTTCACACCCACTGACTTTTACACTGATTTGGTGTTTAGAACTTTAAAAGCATTCCCAAATGAAGAATAATCCTTCGCCACTCACTCGGTTTTACCATCTCCTTCAACTGGATAAAAAGGACATTTATCAGGTGATTCTATACGCTATATTCTCAGGAATTGTAAGCTTGTCGCTACCACTAGGAATTCAAGCTATTATTAACTTGATTCAAGGTGGAAGGGTGAGTCTTTCTTGGATTATTCTGGTATTTGTAGTTGTCATTGGAGTTATTTTGTCTGGAATACTTCGTTTAATGCAAATGAGAATTACAGAAAACATCCAACAAAAAATATTTACCCGTTCTTCTTTTGAATTTGGCTACCGTTTTCCAAAAATCAAATTTGATGCTATTTACAATCAATATGCACCTGAATTGGCTAATCGTTTTTTTGACACAATGTCCATTCAAAAAGGTGTATCCAGTTTAATTTTAGAATATTCTGCAGCCTTTTTACAAATTGTTTTCAGTTTAATTCTATTATCATTATACCATCCCTTTTTCATTGTTTTTGGGTTTATGCTTTTTATGTTGTTGTATTTTATATTTAAGTTTTCCTTTAAGGCAGGTCTTGAAAGTAGCATAAAAGAATCAAAATTTAAATACAAGGTAGCCCACTGGTTGCAAGAAATCGCACGGAATCAAATAACCTTTAAAAATGAAAGTCACCATCATTTTGC
>JBKBOP010000038.1:0-17697 GCA_046293575.1 Flavobacterium sp.
AAGACTTGTGGAAAAAACCCCCACTGACGTGGTCATTGACTGTCAGGGGGTGGGCTACCAGCTTCATATTTCACTTCATACTTTTTCACTTCTGCCTGACTCAGAACAGGTCAGATTGTATACACATCTTCAAATTAAGGAAGATGCCCACACCCTTTTTGGATTTATGGAAAAGTCTGAACGCGAATTATTCAGACTATTGATTTCAGTATCCGGAATTGGAGCTGGAATTGCTAGGACGATGTTATCTTCTTTGGAGCCTCGTCAAATCATTCAAGCTATTGGTAGCGGTGATGTGGTGACCATTCAAGGGATTAAAGGTATTGGGGTCAAAACCGCACAACGAGTCATTTTAGATTTAAAGGACAAAGTGTTAAAACTGTACGATATAGACGAAGTATCCAACAACTCATACAATACAAATAAAGAAGAAGCGTTATCTGCTTTGGAAGTGTTGGGCTTTAACAAAAAATTAGCAGAAAAGGTAGTTGAGAAATTAGTTAAAGAACAAGCAGATTTGACTGTGGAAACCATCATAAAACAAGCTTTAAAAAACTTATAGTACTTGAAAACTGAATACCCGAATAGTTTTTTGAAAGCACTTAAAATCAGCTGTTTTGGTTTGATTTTGTTGTTTTCTTTTACCGTGCAAGCCCAAGAAGATGAAGACGATTTTACGCCTTCTGACACTACTGGCTATTCCACTGGTAGAATTTTATTAAACAATCCTTCAAGCATTCTTTCGGCATATACCTATGACCCCGTAACCGACCGCTATATCTACAGCAGTTCTATTGACGAATACAATATCAACTATCCATTAATTCTCACGCCAAAAGAATACGAAGAATTAATGCAAAAGGAGTCCATCAGAAACTACTTTAAGCAAAAGTTGGATGCCATGGAGGGTAAGAAAGATGGTGTTCAAGATGGACAAAAAGATTTACTTCCCAGTTACTATGTTAGAAGCGGTTTGTTTGAGTCCATTTTTGGAAGTAATACCATTGATGTTCAGCCTAGAGGCTCGGTGGAGATGGACCTTGGAATACGATACACACAACAAGACAATCCGTCTTTTTCACCCCGAAACCGAAGAAACCTAACGTTCGATTTTGACCAACGAATCAACATGAGTTTAAATGGTAAGGTGGGAACCCGCTTAAACGTTAATGCGAATTATGACACTCAGTCTATGTTTGCATTCAACAACCTTATTAAGTTAGAATATCAACCCGATGAAGATGCTATTTTACAGAAAATTGAAGTAGGTAATATTAGTTTGCCGCTCAATAATACTTTGGTAAGAGGAGCTCAAAGTCTTTTTGGGGTAAAGGCAGAGTTTCAGTTTGGAAGAACGACCATTACCGGGGTTTTTTCAGAACAAAAGTCTCAAACCAGGGCGGTAACCGCTCAAGGTGGCGGAACACTCGAGGATTATGAAATTTTTGCTTTTGAATACGATTCAGACCGACACTTTTTTCTTTCACAGTATTTTAGAGATCGATATGATTTTTCGCTTCGTAACTATCCTTTTGTTGATTCTAGGGTGCAAATTACCAGAATTGAAGTCTGGATTACAAATCGTCAAAATAGAGTTACCACCGGACAAGAAGGAAATAACTTAAGAAACATTATCGGACTTCAGGATTTAGGGGAAGCAAGATTAACCAACGTACCAGATAATCAAGTGGTGGGATTAAACCCAACTTTGGTTTTTAAACCAGGTGTGCCTCCAAACACTCCCTCAAAAAACTCCAATAACTTTTTTGATCCTGCTCTTATTGGTTCTGGTAATGGATTATTGAATAGCAACATTAGACAAATTGTAACTTCAAATAATGGTTTTAACATTACGGTAAACGAAGGGATTGATTATGCAAAACTAGAAAACGCCAGAAAATTAACCCCAATGGAGTTTACCTATCACCCTCAGTTGGGATATATATCTCTTCAACAGCGATTGCTCAATGATGAAGTGTTAGCGGTTGCTTATCAATATACCATTGGAGATCAGGTCTTTCAAGTTGGTGAATTTGGAAATGATGGGGTAGAGTCAACGGTGGTTGATAACGCCGGAATCCCTTCCACTCAAAGTTTAGTTTTGAAACTCTTAAAAAGTACATTAACAACGGTAGATAAACCTATCTGGAATTTGATGATGAAAAACATTTATCAAATACCTGGTGCTTTTCAGCTGAATCAAGACGATTTCAGATTTAATCTGATGTATGTTGATCCATCACCATTGAATTATATTACTCCCGCCAGTGGAAGTACGTTGCCAGAAGACGTGGATCAAACCCCTTTATTAAGGGTGTTTAATATGGACCGTCTGAACATGAACAATGACCCACAACCTGGAGGAGATGGTTTTTTTGACTTTGTTCCTGGTTTAACAGTAGACACTCAAAACGGTAGAATTATTTTTACTACTGCGGAACCTTTTGGACAATATTTATTTAATAAACTTTCGTCGGGAACAGAACAATATGATGTGCCCGCCACTTACAACGCCAATCAGAACAGATATGTCTTTCGATCGTTGTATCGATCCACGCAAGCTGCGGCACTTCAAGACAGTGATAAAAATAAGTTTCAGTTAAGAGGTCGATTTAAATCTGAGGGTGGCGATGGAATTCCTATAGGGGGTTTCAATATTCCTAGAGGTTCTGTTGAAGTCACCGTTGGAGGTAGACGTTTGATTGAAGGTACAGATTATGTGGTGAATTATCAATTAGGTAGGGTGAAAATTTTGGATCCTGCTCTTCAGAACTCTGGAATGCCTGTTCAAATTTCAGTGGAGAACAATGCTGTTTTTGGTCAACAAACCCGAAGATTCTTTGGTGTGAATGTAGACCACAGATTTTCAGATAACTTTCAGGTCGGGGGTACTATGATTAGAATGACAGAGAGACCTTTTACTCAGAAATCAACATTTGGTCAGGAGTCTGTCAACAACACTATTTATGGAGCAAATGCAAATTATTCTTCTGACCTTCCCTTTTTAACGAGACTTGTGAATAAGCTTCCATTCGTTGACACGGATATACCCTCCAATATTTCACTTAGAGGAGAGATTGCTTATTTAAAACCTGATACTCCAACGGCAGATAATTTCGATGGAGAGTCCACTTTATATGTAGATGATTTCGAAGGTTCTCAAAACACCATCGATATGAAATCGCCATTTGCTTGGAGTTTAGCCAGTGTGCCAGAGAGAATAAACAATAGCCCCTATAACTTTTTTGGAAATGCTGAGGATTTATCCTATGGATTTAGAAGAGCTAAGTTAGCTTGGTATACTATTGATCCCATTTTTTACACCGGACAGAGACCTACCGGTATTTCCGATTCGGATCTTGCTTCCAACCGTACACGTAGGGTATTTATCAATGAATTATTTCCAGTTACCGATATCGTTCAGGGACAAACCACAGTAATCAACACCCTTGATTTAACCTACTATCCAGAAGAAAGAGGTCCTTATAATTTTAATCCTGCCGCATCAGGAAGCAACCTTTTACCTAATCCTCAGCAGAATTTTGGAGGTATTATGAGAGGGATAAATTCCACCAATTTTGAACAAGGGAATGTTGAATATATCCAATTTTGGATTCTTGACCCCTATGTGGGAGCGGGAGCCATAGATGGATCAAATCAAGGTAAAATTTATTTTAATCTAGGGGAAATTTCCGAAGACGTACTCAAAGACGGTCGAAAATCTTATGAAAACGGATTGCCCGGACAAGGGGGAACAGAGCCTACTATAGAAACCATTTGGGGAAAAGTTCCTGCATCACAATCCTTAATTTATGCCTTTGATACCAATGAAGCGAATAGACAGTTTCAGGATTTAGGATTAGACGGTTTAAACGATGACGAAGAAGCGACAAAGTTTCCACAATTCGCTAGTTTCAGTGATCCAGCTGCGGATAATTATCAGTTTTATTTAAATGCATCTGGAGATGTTATTGAACGTTATAAAAATTACAATGGTCTTCAAGGAAACTCCCCAGTAAATGTGACCAATGCCAACCGTGGGAGCACGACCTTGCCTGATGTTGAGGATGTGAATAGAGATAACACCATGAACACCATCAATGCCTATTTTGAATACAGCATCGACATTAGACCGGGAATGGACGTGGGCCAAAACTTTATTACAGACATCAGAACGGCCACGCCAACTATTCCAGGACCTGGAAACCAAACCACAGATGCTCGATGGATACAATTTAAGATTCCTGTTGTAGAGCCTGAAAGAACCATTGGAAGTATATCTGATTTCCGTTCGATTAGGTTCATGAGAATGTTTTTAACTGGTTTTGACCAAGAGGTAACGGTTCGATTTGGGGCCTTAGAATTGGTTCGAGGAGAGTGGAGAAGATTTTTAGGATCATTAGATTATAATCTTGGTGACGACGATTCTGATGACGATACTGCATTCGATGTATTAGCAGTTAATATTCTAGAAAATAGCAATAGAACCCCCATAAATTATGTGCTGCCTCCAGGAGTGATTCGTGAGCAATTATTCAATCAAAATACGGTTGTCAATCAAAACGAACAATCCTTGGCTCTTAGGGTGAGTAAAAAAAGTCCTGGGACTCCTGGATTAGGTGGTTTGGAAGCTGGTGATGGACGTGCTGTTTTTAAAAATGTTGAATTAGATTTTAGACAATTCAGAAAACTAAGATTGTTTTTACATGCCGAAGCACTTCCTGAACCCAATAATCCAGGGCCCTTACCAACTCCTGAAATTAACGGATTACTGGATGATGAAATGGTTGCTTTTATTCGTTTTGGTAATGACTTTACCCAAAACTTTTATCAAGTGGAGGTGCCTTTAAAAGTTACACCCTATTCCACAAATGCCTCCCCAGAGCAAGTTTGGCCCAAAGAAAATGAGATGGAGTTATTGTTAGAGTTATTAACCCAACTTAAAGTCCTTGCTAATAGCGGTAATGCACCTCCAGAAGATGCACTTGGTATCAGGTTTGTGAACGAAGTTGACTTAGATCCATCCTTAGCCAACAAAGAAACGGCTAAACTTAGAATTGGAATTAAAGGGAATCCTAACTTTGGTTTAGTGAGAACGCTGATGATTGGTATCAGAAACAATACAGACAACACAGAATTATTCAGTATTCCAAAAGATATACGAGGGGAGGTCTGGTTTAATGAATTAAGAGTTTCAGACTTAAATAATCGTGGAGGTATGGCCGCCATTTTAAACATGGATGCTCAAATAGCTGATTTAGCTAATATTTCTGCCGTTGGAAGAATGAGTACAATTGGATTTGGTACCCTAGAGCAAGGAGTTAACGAGAGAAGTCGTGAAGACTTTAAACAGTATAACATTGTAACAAACATCAACCTCGGTAAATTAATGCCTCAGAAATGGGGAATCAACTTGCCCTTTAACTATGGAATTAGTGAAGAAATTATTACCCCTGAATATGATCCCTTTAATCAAGATATTAGGCTAAGGCAATTGCTGGACAATACAACTGATGAAGCTGAACGTAGCAACATTAGAAACAGAGCCATTGATTATACTAAAGCGAGAAGTATTAATTTTATTGGCGTAAGAAAAGATAGAGGAGAAGAGCAAAAACAACGCATTTATGATATTGAAAATGTCACCTTTTCTCATTCCTATAATAAAATTGAAAGGCATAATTTTGAAATTGAAGAATTCGTAGATCAGCAAACCAGAACTGGAGTTGATTATGCTTATAATTTCCAATCTAAACCTTTTGAACCTTTTAAGAAAACTAAGTTCATGAGTAAGTCTAAATATTGGAAATTACTTCAAGACTTCAATTTAAATTATTTGCCAACCAATATCAATTTCAGTTCAAATATTATTAGGCAATTCAACAGACAACAATATAGGCTTGTTGATGTGGAAGGCATTGGGTTAGATCCGTTATTTCAAAGAAACTATCTTTTTAATTATCAATATGGGTTTAATTTTAATCTAACCAAATCACTTAAGATAAATTATGCCGCTTCAACAAGTAACATTGTTCGAAACTACATGGATTTAGAAACCTTTGAAGTAGATAACTCCAACACCGTTTGGTCTGAATACTGGAATATTGGTGAGCCCAATCAGCATAATCAACAAATTACCATTAACTATGATTTGCCGTTGAATAAATTGCCCTTTTTGAGCTTTTTGAAATCAACGTATACCTATACTGGCTCCTTTAACTGGATGCGTTCTTCTTTGGCATTAGCGACCTATGAAACCGACGAAGGGGTGAGATATAACCTTGGCAATACAGTTCAAAACTCAGGTGCTCACAGAATCAATGCCAATTTAAACATGGATTTATTTTATAAGTATATTGGATTGACAAAAGGCCCCAAAAAACCCGCACAACCCGAACGTAAAGGCCCTCCAAAACCGGGTGAAAAAATTGTGAGTACACGTCAAAATATTGCTGGAACGACTAGCGTTTTCAGAGATGGATTAATTGGATTGGTAACCAGTGTGAAAAATATTCAAATGAATTATACTTATAATTCAGGAGCTATGTTGCCAGGATATTTACCAACCATTGGTTTCTTTGGTAGTTCAAGACCTTCTATGGAATTTGTAATGGGTGGCCATGACGACATTCGATTTTTGGCCGCACAAAGAGGTTGGTTAACCGACTTCCCAGAGTTTAACCAAAGTTATAATGAAATTACCAGTAGACAGTTGAATTTGACGGCCAAAGTAGACCCTTTCCCAGACTTAACGATTGATTTGGTGGCCAATCGGGATTATATGAATAACTTTTCTGAGCAATTTGATGTTTCAGATGGCATTTATAATTCAAGATCTCCATACAGTTTTGGAAATTTCTCAATTTCAACAGTCATGATTAATACTGCTTTTTCCAGAAGTGATGAAAATGGCTCTGAAGTTTTTGAAGAGTTTAGAAGCAACAGATTAATTGTTGCTAACAGGTTGGCTCAAAATTATTATGGAACTTCTGATTTTCCTGTAGAACAAAACCCAGACAGTCCAAACTTTGGATACCCACTTGGTTTTGGCAAAAATAATCAGGCTGTTTTAGTTCCTGCGTTTATGTCTGCTTACACGGGTAGTAATGCCGAAGGTGTTTCTTTGGGTATTTTTAGAAACTTCCCAGTTCCCAATTGGACCATTAAATATAGTGGTTTGATGCGTTACAAATTCTTTAAAGACAAATTTAGAAGGTTTTCACTTCAACATGGATACAGAGCTTCCTATACTGTTAATGCCTTCCGTTCTAATCTTGAATATGACTTAAATCCTGATTTTACCGACCCTAGCGGTAACTATTTAAATAAAGTAATTGTTGCAAACATCAACCTAGTAGAACAATTTAACCCGCTTATTAGAGTAGATTTAGAAATGAAAAACTCGATTAAGATTTTAGCAGAGATGAAAAAGGACCGAGCTTTATCGATGAGTTTTGATAATAACTTACTAACTGAACAAATTGGATTCGATTATACGTTGGGATTGGGATACCGAATTAAAGATGTGGTATTTAATTCAGCTTTAGCTGACAATCCAACCGGAGTTATTAAAAGTGATATAAATCTCAGAGCAGATCTCACTTTGAGAGACAGTAAGACTATTGTTAGGTACCTTGATTTTGACAACAATCAACTTGGAGGAGGTCAAAACATGTGGTCGGCCAGAATTACTGCAGATTATGCCTTTAGTAAGCAATTGACTATGATTTTCTACTATGACCATATGTTCTCTCAGGCAGTTATTTCAACAGCTTTTCCAATGACCAATATAAGAACTGGGTTCACCTTGCGTTATAACTTCGGGAATTAATGAATTTTTATAAAATAGTCTTTCGATTTTCATTGCGAAAAAGTACATTTGTTCAAAATATTTAAAAATGAATATACCAGCAGATTTAAAGTATACAAAAGACCATGAATGGGTAAAATTAGAGGGTGAAGTTGCCATTGTTGGCATCACTGATTTTGCTCAAAAAGAATTGGGAGATATTGTTTATGTAGAAGTTGAAACACTTGATCAACATTTGAATAGAGATGAAGTCTTTGGAACGGTAGAAGCTGTAAAAACAGTATCCGATCTTTTTTTGCCTTTAAGCGGTGAAATTATCGAGTTCAATGAAGACCTTGAGACAAGCCCAGAAAGTGTAAATACAGATCCCTACGGAAAAGGGTGGATGATAAAAATGAAAATTGAAACCATGTCTGAGTGGGATGATTTGTTAGATGCTACAGCCTACAAGGAACTCATTGGAGCCTAGCAAAAAATATGGGTGGCTTCTCATCTTATGGTTGCTGTTTGTGACCGTTTTAAGTTTGATGAAGATTGGGAAAATACCCTCAATTACAGTAGAGAATTCAGATAAATACGTTCATTTCATTTTTTATTTTATTACCGCTTTTTTAACTTACATCACCTTAAAATCATTTGGTGTAAGTTTTTATAAAAGAGTGTTGCTTTCATTTGTATTTAGTGTTGTTTATGGCATCATTATTGAAGTATTGCAAGAAGTTTTAACGGATACCAGGCGTTTTGAATGGGCCGATATTGTTGCCAATGCAACCGGAGCCATAATCTCGCTTTTGCTTATCAGCGTATTAAGAAGCAAGGTTAATTTTTTGAAATAATTTTACTTGTTTTTGATAAATAGTTATATTAGCATCTCAAATTTAGAAATATGGAACCAAAGAAAAATCCTAAAGTAGATCCAAGTAGAAATAGCTTTTTCTATTTTAGTGTGGGATTGTTTGTGATGGCAGTGCTTTCCTATGCCGCTATTGAATTAAGAACCTATGAAAAAGATTTATCCGGTTTAGAGAGAAAGCTGGATACTAGCTTTTTGGATGAAGAGGTACCCATGACCGAAATTTTTAATCAACCACCTCCTCCACCACCTCCACCACCACCAGCTCCTGAGATTATTCAGGTAGTTGAAGACAAAGTAGAGATTAAAGAAACCATTATTGAATCAACGGAGACCAGTCAAAAAGAAGAGGTGAAGAAGCCTGAGGCTGTTAAATTCGTTGAAGAAGAGGTAGATGTTGATGTACCTTTTGCGATTATTGAAGACGTTCCTATTTTTCCAGGTTGCGAAAACGTACCTAAAGACAAAAGAAGAGATTGTTTTAATGATAAGATCAATCAACACATAAGAAAAGAATTTAGATATCCAGAGTCTGCTATGGAGGCAGGCCAGCAAGGAAGGGTGTTTGTGAGTTTCGTTATCGAGAAGGATGGAAGTATAAATATTGCCAACCTAAGAGGACCTTTTCCAGCTTTAGAAAAAGAGGCGGAGCGAATCATTAAAAAGATACCAAAGTTACAGCCTGGTAAGCAAAGAGGTAAAGCGGTTCGAGTACCTTTCAGTATTCCAATTACTTTTAAACTAGATCAATAAAATTTTAAACCACCTTCGGGTGGTTTTTTTTTGGCATGAATGTTGGTTTGATGATTTTAGTAATCCCTTAACATTTAGCCATGAAATCTTCAGAAAAACATCAGAGTGTAGTCAAAACAAAAAATCTGTACTTTCAAATTGGTTTAGTAATCAGTTTGTTCTTGACTTATTATTTTATTGAATTGGAAATCCCTCAAAATCAGGAAGGGGTTGTTAAAGACGAAATCAGAGAGTTGCCCAATGAAGTGTTTCATCAAAAAATTGTAATAATTAAAGACCCCATAGCTGAAACAAAGCCTGAAAAGAAACAACCTAAGGAGTCTCACAATATTGAAATAGTAAAAAAAGAACCTGAGCCTGACACCAAAGAACCCGAAGCAACACCCTTAGATACAGATACTAAACAACCAGAGCCATTACCTGAACCACAGTTAACTACAGAAGTCCCAACCCCAGATATTCCAAGAACATATAACACTTGGGAACTGGATGAAAACCCAAGTTTCCCCGCTTGTGCGGGTTTAAAAGGTGATGCCGCCAAAAAATGTTTTAATGAGCAATTGCAAAAATTTTTAAAGCAAAATATGAAATATCCAGAGAGAGCCATCGCATCAGGTAATGAAGGAACAGTTTTAGTTAATTTTGTGATTGATAAAAATGGCAAAGTGACCACGGTTGTGCCCTTACATAGAAACGGAAAAGTAAGTAAAGAACTTGAACAAGAGGCAGCACGACTCATTGGAATACTGCCCAAAATGATTCCGGGAAAACATGGTGCAAAGCCTGTGGATGTTCGATTTTCAATTCCAATTTCTTTTAAAATACATTAATTTAAAAATAGCGTTACTAAGTCCCCTTATATCAAGGGGATTTTTTTATTTTTATCCCATGGATATAAGACATTATTTAGACGCAACCTATCTCAAAACCATTGAAGATTCTGGTCTTTCCGAAAACCAACATTTAAAAGTAGTTGAGGATTTTATTTTTGAAACTATTGATGGAGGATTTAAGCTCGTTATGATTCGTCCTAATATGGTTGCTTTAGCAAGAAAAATGGTTCAATCTTCACATTCAAAAGTGCTGGTGGGAACCGTAATTGATTTTCCAAATGGAGATGGAGATTTGAGCACTAAAATAGCAGAAGCAGAAAAAGCAATTGCAGATGGAGCCGACGAGCTTGATTTTGTGTGCAATTATCAAGCTTTTAAGGAAGGAAATTCTAATGTTGTTAAAGAAGAAATACTAGTTTGTACACGTCTAGGTCTTGAACACCACAAAGTTGTTAAGTGGATTATTGAAGTAGCTGCCTTAACCGAAAAAGAGATTATTCAAATATCTGCCCTTATAAAAAATGTAGTCATTCAACACTTTAAAGAAGAATGTTATCAGCAAGTATTCGTTAAGTCTTCCACAGGTTTTTTTAAGACTAATGACAATTTGCCCAACGGAGCTACATTACCCACCATTAAAATGATGTTAGAAAATGCTTCACCTTTACCCATTAAAGCCGCTGGAGGTGTAAGAACCTATGACGAAGCCGTTGAAATGATAAAACTTGGGGTCAAACGCATTGGCACATCGGCTGCAAAAACCATTGCTGAAGGTGGAACTTCTTCGGCTTCCTATTAATGAAAACAAACATGAATTTATATAAGCTACTTTTTCTATTCTTATTTTGTAATGGGGTTTTTTCTCAAAGCATAAGTAATGAACAATATCCAGTATTTACAGAGTGCGAAGGAAAGCTGAGCAAGGAATTGCAATACTGTTTCAATGTTCAATTGGAAACAAAAGTATATGAACTTTTTCAACTTCCCGAAAATTTACAAAAAGACAACTATAATGGAAACGTAATTGTGGTTTTTGAAGTTACAAAAGAAGGAACTTTTTCGGTACAATATGTGGACGCTGTTTTTGATGAATTAAAAAAAGAAGTCACAAGGGTTTTTAATGAATTGCCGAAGGTGAGTCCACCTACCTATGCAGGAAGACCCACTTTTTCGAGGTATTCATTTAAACTTTCTATTCCAAGAAATACAAATGAGAATTTTCAAGGGGAACAGTTTAATGAATCAATTAAAAATTCAAAATCAACAACCTCACCATTTGCAATAGACCAGGCTGATGAATTTGATACTATTGTATATAACGACTTCAATAATCCGCAATTTAAGAGTGGATTAGCGATTCCATTTTCACATAGTTTGTATGCACAATTTGACGCTGCCATGAATCAAATGGGAAATAATTCCCATACCGCTTCAAAACCTTTTACGTATGCTCAGGTGGCACAATACCACGATTTTGAAGCACAATATCAATCCATTGCCAAAAATAAAACAGGGTGGTGGGGCAAAAAATGGTGGAATGAACACATGGTCGCCATCCAAGGTGAAGGCTATTGGTTTACGATCAATCCTTTTGTGGATTTAAGATTTGGTAAAAACACCCCGGGAGAAGTGTCATATACTTACCACAACACCCGAGGTGTGCAAGTGCAAGGTGGTTTGGGGGATAATTTATTTTTCACTACCTCCATTTATGAAAGCCAAGGACGATTTGCAGATTATTTTAATCAATATGCTGAAAGTATTCGTCCCTCTGGCGGAAACCCCGCGGTGATTCCTGGAGTCGGTATTGCAAAACCATTCCGAGAAGACGCCTATGATTTTCCTTTAGCAGAGGCATTAATTACCTACATACCTTCAAAATTTATTGATTTGAATTTGGGGTATGGTAGAAATTTTTTAGGAGACGGGTATAGATCACTACTACTTGGAGATGGAGCCTCGCCCTATCCATTTTTTAAAATCAACACTCAATTTTGGAAAATAAAATACACTAATACTTATATGTGGTTAAAAGACCTCAGAGAAGAGGTTACTGATGAAAGATCCTATGCTACGAAATTCATGGCCAATCATTATTTGAGTTGGAATGTAACCAAACGATGGAATCTTGGACTTTTTGAGTCTGTGGTTTGGGGCAATACCAACGATCGTGGATTTGATATGAGTTTTGTGAATCCCATCATTTTTTATAGAGCAGTTGAATTTGCATCTTCATCCAGAAGTGGTAACGCAGTGATTGGGTTAACTTCAAAATATAAATTCAATGATGCTTTTCAAACCTATGGTCAGTTTATCATTGATGAATTTGCTATTGGTGATGTAAGAGCACAAAACAAAAGTTGGAGAAATAAATTTGGCTATCAAATTGGAGCCAAGTATTTCAATGCTTTTGGAGTCGAGAATTTACTAGTGCAAGCAGAGTACATTCATGTAAGACCTTATGTTTATTCCCATAGCGATCCTCTTACTAACTATGGTCATAACAATCAAAGTTTGGGGCATCAATGGGGGGCTAACTTTAGAGAGTTCATTGCCATAGCGAGATATCACAAAGGAAGATGGTTTGCAGATGCTAAATTGACCTACGGACAACGAGGTTTTGATTTTGATACTGAAGAAGACGGTTTTAATTATGGAGGTAATATTTATAAGAACTATAATGTTGACCGACCTTTTGACACAGGAGTCTCTATTGCTCAAGGGAACAAAACCACAATTTTTATAGCAGATTTGCAAGCAGGTTATTTGGTAAATCCTAGTTCAAATCTAAAACTTTTTGGAAGTTTGATTTACAGAAACTTTGACCCAAGTGAGAACAATGCATCAACGTTCAAAAACGCAACTACTTGGGTTTCGGTGGGGTTGAGAGCCGACTTGTTTAATTGGTATTTTGATTATTAATCAAATGGAATTACTCGGTTTTTTTTAACTCAAAAATAGATTTTGATACTCCCAAAACCATCTGGGTAATTCGTATCTTTGCCGCAGTTTTTTCGAAATGACAACGACCTCACAAACGGCAGATTTTACATTGCAATTAAAAACCAAATATACTGACTTCAAAGAAATCACCAAAGCAGGTCTTTCTTTGAGTGTTGTTTTTTCCTCATTGGCGGGTTATTTTCTGGGCGTTTTTGATTATCGTGAAATTGATTTTAAAATCATATTGATGCTTGCTGTGGGTGGATATTGTATGGTGGGAGCTTCCAATGCTTTTAATCAAATTATTGAAAGGGATTTAGACGCCAAAATGGATAGAACCAAGGCAAGACCCATTCCTTCGGGTAGAATGTCCGTGAATGTTTCTTTTGCAATTGCATCCATTCTGACGATTCTAGGATTGTTGATACTGTATAATATCAACCCTAAAACTGCATTATTTGGAGCGGTCTCCATTTTTATTTATACGAGTGTGTACACCCCTTTAAAAGGAGTAACACCCTTGTCTGTATTTGTGGGTGCCATTCCGGGAGCCATACCATTTATGCTAGGTTGGGTGGCAGCCACTGATGACTTTAGCTTAGAGGCGGGAACATTATTTGCGATACAGTTTTTTTGGCAGTTTCCTCATTTTTGGGCAATAGGTTGGTTTTTATATGAGGATTACCAAAAAGGAGGATTTTTTATGTTGCCCACAGGAAAAAAGGATAAAGCAACGGCTTTACAAACCATTTTATATACCTTTTGGTTGATTTTAGCCTCTTTACTTCCATTTCTTTTTCCTTATATCGGTGTGATGGGAAGTAGATTATATTTGAGCCCTATTGCAGCGATTATCGTGTTGCTTTTGGGATTGTGGATGTTGCGTTCTGCTTTTAATTTATACAATAAAATGTCTGCTGAAGCAGCCAAAAAATTAATGATTGTGAGTGTTTTCTACATAACTCTATTACAGATAGTGTATGTAGCAGATAAATTTTTAAGATAAAATATACCAAGGTGTTAAAATTTAAAACCAAAGCCGAAACCATGTCGGCAGAAGAGCACGAACAAAGAAAAGCTTCAAGTTATAAGCTTTTAATTTGGTTTGCCATGATTAGCATGGTGATGATGTTTGCAGGCTTAACCAGTGCCTATGTGGTGAGTACTTCCCGAAAAGACTGGTTACAGAATTTTACGATGCCTAATGCATTTATTTGGAGTGCCATCGTGATTGCATTAAGTAGTCTTACTTTTTGGATGGCTAGAAAGACAATTCTAAAGGATGATAGAAAGACAACTTCACTGTTTTTACTACTAACGTTTGTCTTAGGAATTGCCTTTGTTCATTTTCAATTTGAAGGGTTTAGACAAATTATTGAAATGGGGTATTTTTTTACGGGGCCTCAAAGTAATGTAACAACTTCCTTTTTGTATGTGGTAGTGATTTTACATTTGGCACACCTTTTTGGTGGGTTAATCGCTTTATTGGTAGTAATTTATAACCATTTTAAACAAAAATACAACGCGAGCCAAACCCTTGGAATTGAATTAGCTGAGTTGTTTTGGCATTTCCTTGGAGTTTTATGGTTTTTATTGTTTTTGTTTTTCTATTTTTATGGATAGATAAAAAAATGTAAATTTGGGCACTTTTTAAAATTAAACTTTTTCTATGGCAACAACAGTTACTGCAACTGACGAAAAAATCTGGGACGGAGGCAATGAGCCGATGGGAGCCAGCTACGGGAAATTAATGATGTGGTTTTTCATTGTTTCTGATGCTTTGACATTCACCGGTTTTCTGGCTGCTTATGGTTTTTCCAGATACAAATTCATTGAAAGTTGGCCAATTGCTGATGAGGTTTTCAACCACTTTCCATTTTTGCATGGTCATGATTTACCTATGCTTTATGTAGCTTTGATGACTTTTATTTTGATTTTCTCTTCCGTCACCATGGTATTGGCAGTAGATGCGGGTCACAATATGAACAAAAGCAAAGTGGCATTCTACATGTTTTTGACCATTGTTGGTGGTTTAATTTTCGTTGGATCACAAGCTTGGGAGTGGAAAAATTTTATCAAAGGAGAATATGGTGCTGTTGAGACAAAAGGAGGAAGTATTCTTCAATTTGTTGACGCCGAAGGTAATCGAGTAGCTTTGAATTCATTTGCTAAAACCCTTCCAGGCGTTAGAGAGCAAGACACTAGAAGTACTGGAATTTGGTTCTCATCTGAATCTAGTTTACCTACCTACACTGTTGAAGAAATCATAGAAGGTTTTAAAGCAAACCCAGATTTATTGATTAGAACGGAGATACTTTACAAAGATTCAAATGACAAAATAGGTGTTCACAACGCACTTAATAAAGAAAAACACAAAACAATCCTTACTAGAGAAACTTCAGAAAAAAAGCTCTTGGATGCTGTCCATGTAGTTGAAGGAGCTAGTCTTATCAGAAATGAATATGGTCACAAACTTTTTGCTAATTTCTTTTTCTTTATCACAGGCTTTCACGGGTTCCACGTATTCTCAGGAGTGGTTATCAACTTTATCATTTTCTTGAATGTTATACTTGGTACTTATGAAAAGAGAAGGAACTATGAAATGGTTGAAAAAGTTGGTTTATATTGGCATTTTGTTGACTTAGTTTGGGTATTTGTATTCACCTTCTTCTATCTTGTTTAATTAAAAATTGATTATTAAGTCATGGCACACGCACATAATTTAGCTATTTTCAGAGGTCGTTTGAAGTTTAAATCAAACGAACAAAAAATATGGGGAGTGTTGATTTTCCTTTCCATAGTAACCGGTGTTGAAGTAGTTTTAGGTATATACAAACCCGCAATGTTAATGCAACCCTGGTTATCACCTTTTGAAGGTGGTTTAGGTGCAATCTTGTTGAATATTCTTTTATCTGCATTCATATTTTTGATTCCATTGAACCTTATATTTTTAGTTCTTACGATTGTTAAGGCCTACTATATTGCTTGGGATTTTATGCACATGAGAGATGAAAAAAAGAGTTTGAGAAGAGCCGTGGTCTGGACTTTTGTCTTTTTGGCACTTTACCTAGCCTTGATTCTTTTGTTGGAAGGGGATTATGTACATGAAGTATATAGAACCGGACATATTAAATGGAATTTTTAACAGAATTATATTTTTTGAGAAGGGTACGCACTGCGTACCTTTTTTTATTTTTGTACAATGGTATATTGGTATGTAAATGAAAAACCATTTATATTATTTCCACAATACCTGACGAACCCTATGAAAAATAAAATTGTTCTTTTTATTTTGTTTGTGTTGCCCATTGTGGCCTATCTATTCTTTTCAAGTGGTGTGCACAGCTTTGCAAAACTACCAGTATTAAATGAACAGACACTAACTTTGCCTTATTGGGGTGTCTCAGATCAAGATTCGCTGCTTTCTTTTGAAAATAAAATCACTATACTAGGATTTTCTGGAAAGGATACTCGAGAACATAAAGGCAATGCTTTTAATCTCAATCAAAAGATTTATAACAAAGTTAGAGAGTTTAAAGATTTTCAGCTGATCATGATTGCTCCCAATGGCACAGAAGCTGAAATTCAAGATTTAAAAGAAGAATTGGGAAGAATCTCTGATTTGTCTCGCTGGCACTATCTTTTTGCTAACGATTCGTCTATCATTGAATTTTATAAAACACTTGGTTTAAATGAAACCCTTGATGAGAATGTGGGTTCTCCTTTTGTGTATATAATCGATAAAGGCGGATTGCTGAGAGGGAGAAAAGGTAAAAATAAAAAAGGTGAAGAGGAATATAGAGAGGGTTACAATACCATCTCAGCAGCAGATTTACACAATGAGATGGGTGATGATGTGAAAGTCATTTTGGCTGAATACCGATTAGCCCTCAAGAAAAATTCGGCAGATAGAAAAAAGTAATTATGAAAAGTAAATCATATATAGGTATTTCATTTATCATATTGGTATTTGGAATTTGGGTGGTCAATGAATTAAGACAACGGTCTCAAAAAGATGATGGTTTTATTAAGACCGATCGACTCAACGTGCCCGGTCAAAAAGAAACTTCTGAAGACTTATTGGTAAAGATAGGTCCGGTACCTTCATTTTCATTATCCAGTCATAGAGAACAAACCATAACAAATAAAGACATGCTGGGAAAAGTCTATCTGGTGGAGTTCTTTTTTTCGACCTGTCCTACCATTTGTCCAAAAATGAACGAGAACATGTTGATTCTAGAAAAGCATTTTTCGAGTGAAAATGAGTTTGGAATCATTTCCATCACCATCAATCCAGATTATGATACCGTTTCTGAACTTAATGCTCATGCACAACATTTAGGTATAAGTTCCCCCAATTGGCATTTTTTAACCGGTGAAAAACAGTATATTTTCGACTTGTCTAACAAAGGATTTAATTTGTATGCAAGTCAAAATGATCAAGAGGCAGGAGGATTTGAACATTCAGGATTGTTTGCATTGGTAGACAAAAAAGGAAACATCAG
>JBKBOP010000039.1:0-17356 GCA_046293575.1 Flavobacterium sp.
TTGATGTAAAATAATATTTTAAGTCAATAATATATTTTACTCTTTACATTTTACAAAAGTTGAAGCACAAATGGTATAGCCTTGAAACTTCACTCAAAGCTCTCCCTAGGATTAATGACTTAAAATAAAAAGAAGATGTTTCGATTACTGTGCTTTCTTTCAATACTGTATACTCCATACATTATACATAATAGAAGCACGAATGGAATTGCCTAGCAGCCATCTCTCAGAGTTCCGCCTGACAATTCGGGATTAAAAGACGATAACCCAAGAAAGAATGTTCAAATGAGATTTTGTAAAATGGCACGAATGGGATTGCCTGCATCCATCCCTCAAAGCTCCTCCCGACCGTTCGGGATTGAAAGTGATAAAGGCTAAAAAAATACTCAAGCAAGCTTGGATATTTTTTTTAGCCTTTATCGCTTATTCGTGACCTCGATGGGATTCGAACCCATACGCCTTGCAGCACCACCCCCTCAAGATGGCGAGTCTACCAATTTCTCCACGAGGCCTAAATAAAAAAAGTCATCTACCGTGGCAAATAACTTTTTGTGACCCGACTGGGGCTCGAACCCAGGACCCCATCATTAAAAGTGATGTGCTCTACCAACTGAGCTATCGAGTCGTAAACCAATAAAATAGAATAAAAAAGTGACCCGACTGGGGCTCGAACCCAGGACCCCATCATTAAAAGTGATGTGCTCTACCAACTGAGCTATCGAGTCAAATGCATTTCTTGAATGCGGGTGCAAATATACCACCTTTAAATTAATTTTTCAAAGTAAATTTACCTTAAATTTATAAGCTTCAAATCAAGCTTTTTAATTCCTTAATTGTAAGCAATTTAAACTATGAAAAAAGTCATTTTGGTGGGGTATATGGGGTCAGGAAAGACACAAGTTGGGAAAATTTTAGCTAGCCTAACTGGTTTGCCTTTCATAGATTTAGATATTTATATCGAACAAAAATTTGGGAAAACTATCCAAAAAATATTTAAAGAAAATGGCGAGCTATTTTTCAGAAAACTGGAGCATGAAAGTTGGAGTGAATTAATGCTCAGCAATGAGTCTTTTGTTTTGAGTACCGGCGGGGGAGCTCCTTGTTATGCAAACAATCACATTTTTTTACAAGCTCCGGGAGTATGTTCAATAAATTTAAAAACTTCAATCAATGAACTAGAAAGTCGCTTAAAAAACGAAACGAAACAACGTCCGCTACTTCAAAATCTTGAAGAGGAACCCCTCTCGGAATATATTGCTAAACACCTATTTGAGCGAAGCTATTTCTATCACCAAGCCAAACAAACTATAGTCACAGACGCAAAATCACCGTATGAGATAGCACAAGAAATTAATGAGGTATTATCGAATCAAAGCTGTTAATTGATTATTCTCCACGATCACTTCAACGTGCTCTTTTAGAGAGGTGGAAAGAGAAATTCCTTTGAAATCTACTTTCACAGGAAATTTTTTGTGATTACGATCCACCAAAACAACGGTTTTGAATTTTTTGAGGGGCACTTCTAGAAAGTGTTTGATACCATAGATTAGAGTACTGCCTGAGTGTAGTACATCATCCACCAGAATCAATCCTCTATTTTCGTATTCATCAGAAGGAAGTGAAGTGGTTATGGGAGCAAAAGGGTTTTCTTTATTCACAAAAACTTCACAACTTTTTATGTTTATCGGAGAAATTTCTTTGACAACTTCAGCAATTTTGGTAGCTAGTACATAACCGTTTTTGGAAATTCCTGCAATGACAATTTCATCTTCATCAACAAAGGTCTCATAAATCTGATAGGCAATTCTTCTGATTTTATGTTCTATTTCTTTTGGGGTTAAAATGATATTGACAGGCATGGCTATTTTTTTTCAAAGATAAAAAAGAGTTCTCGATTTGCCCTTGGTGGAATTGAATTATAACATCGCTCCATTGTTTTAATGTGAAATAGAGGAGAAAACAATTGAAGGTATGCTTCTTTGTCGCCCCCAAAAGGCGGACCTTGTTCGGTTAATGGAAAATTAAAATACAACCCAGCCATGATGCCCCCCGGCTTTAGTAACTGATTGCATTTTTGAGCATACGCCTCTCTAAGGATTGGATCTAAAGCACAAAAAAAGGTCTGTTCAATAATAAGGTCAAAATCATCTTTAAGTTCGAAGAAATCACCCAAAATGAGATGCTCATTTGATAACTTTGGTAGCCTTTTCTTCAAATGTTCTAATGGCGTTGGAGCAATGTCAACCACATAAACATTTTGAAATCCTTGTTCAAACAGATACACCACTTCATGTCCATTTCCGGCACCGGGTACAAGTATTTTTAAATTTTTGTTGTCTAATTGGTCGATGTATTCTTTAATAGGAGTAGTTACCTGTCCAGCATCCCATCCGGTTTCTCCTTTTTTATAACGGTCTTCCCAATAGGTTGCGTTGAATTTATTCATCACCATCATCGGTTAAAAAGTCATCAATATCCCTACGGTCTTTTTTGGTGGGGCGACCTTCTCCCGTTTTTCGGTAATGTTCTTTGGCTTGACGAATCATTTCCAAATGTGCAAAGGATTCAACAGGAGTTTCATCTTTACGGTACAAATCAACCAATTTTGCACCCACTCGATTGAGTGGAATATCAATCACTTTGATTTTATAAGTAATTTGATCCTTTCTAAAAGATACACTGTCCGAAGGAAAAACTTCTCGAGAAGCTTTGGCAAATTGACCATTCACCTGTACTTGGTTTTTTCTACAAGCTTCAGTGACCTGATTTCTGGTTTTGTAGTATCTCACACACCATAGGTATTTGTCTACCCTCATACTCTTTTTTTTAACGATAAATTGTACACAAAAATAAATCAAAATGGTATCTTGCGACACTAATTTTTTGATATGAATGCGTTAAAAAGAGTTATTTTTTTTGTTATTTTAGTTTCAATAGTGATTTCATGTAGAAAAGATGATAGTAAAATTGAACCGCCTCGACCTTTTGCTGAACAATATCCTGTTGATTTGGCTGCGATTGAAGAGTTTTTGGAGACCCATTACATGGAAGTAGTTAATAATCTTGGTGGTATCGATCACTTGGACGTAAAGTTTTTAAAAATTGAAGAAGGAGGCACCCAAACTCCAATCATGCAGCATCCGAATCTTACCACTAGAATTATTGATTTACATGATTTGCAATACAAAATTTACTATATCCCACTACATCCTGGTGCTGATGGAAATCCGAAACCAACCAATGTAGATGCGGTTTTTACTGCTTACAGAGGAACTTTGCTTGATGGAAGGGTCGTTGATTATGTTCAAACGCCATCAATTATGTTAAGACTTGACAATTTAATTAGAGGATGGAGAGAAATTTTTCCTCAGTTTAGAACTGGGAACTATTCGGACAATGGTGATGGAACGATCACTTTTGAAGATTTTGGTGCTGGTGTGATGTTTTTACCTTCTGGTCTAGGGTATTATAATGCTCCTCAACCAACAGTACCACCTTATTCCCCATTGGTTTTTAGTTTTAAATTATACGAATTGGAGCGAATTGATCACGATAATGATGGTATTCCTTCCTATTTGGAAGATATCAATGGCGATGGCTATTTAACCGAAGCCGATGATACAGACGGAGACGGTCGTCCTGATTATTTAGATGTTGATGATGATGGCGATGGCGTCATGACCCGAAATGAGATTAAAGATGCTGATGGCAATATCATTCCATTTGATCTGATTCCTGATTGTAGTGGAGATACTTCAAATCCCAACCGACTTAGAAAACACAGAGACCCGAGTTGTCAATAACTAAAAAATCCCATCGGTTTTGCAGATGGGATTTTTTTTGGATTTTAATGTACTACTTTCTAGAAACCACTTTTTCTACAGCTCTTACAATAGCAGCACTGTTGAGTTCGTATTTGTCCATTAAGGCCGCTGGCGTACCACTTTCACCAAAACTATCTTTTACCGCAACAAATTCTTGTGGTGCAGGATGATGGGCAGATAAAGTTCTGGCAATACTTTCGCCTAGACCTCCTAAAATATTGTGTTCTTCAGCAGTAACCACACAACCCGTTTTCTTTACAGAAGCCAAAACAGTGGCTTCATCCAAAGGTTTGATAGTGTGAATATTGATGACTTCGGCAGTAATTCCTTTTTCGTTTAAAGCTTCTGCGGCAACCAAAGCTTCCCAAACCAAATGTCCGGTAGCAATGATGGTAACGTCTTTACCTTCTTGTAGAAGTTGTGCTTTTCCAATTTCAAAAAAACCATTTTCTTCTGTAAAATTGGGCACACTTGGTCTTCCAAAACGAAGATAAACAGGACCATGGAAGTCTGCAATGGCCAAGGTAGCTGCTTTCGTTTGGTTGTAATCACAAGTATTAATAACCGTCATACCTGGTAGCATCTTCATCAAACCGATGTCTTCCAAGATTTGGTGGGTGGCCCCATCTTCTCCTAAAGTTAAACCGGCATGCGAAGCACATATTTTTACATTTTTATCTGAGTATGCAATGGATTGACGTATTTGGTCATACACACGACCTGTCGAAAAGTTAGCAAACGTGCCCGTAAAAGGAATTTTTCCTCCTATAGTTAAACCCGCTGCAATACCCATCATGTTGGCCTCAGCAATCCCTATTTGGAAAAATCGCTCGGGATGGTTTTTTTTAAAATCATCCATTTTTAAGGAACCAATTAAATCGGCACAAAGAGCGACAACTTTTTCATTTTTTTGGCCTAGTTCAGTGAGACCTGCCCCAAAACCAGATCGGGTGTCTTTATTTCCAGTATTGATGTATTTTTTCATTATTCTTTTACTAATAGTTGTGTGTTTATTTTTTCAATATTTTTTAATTTGAAAGTCTCAGAAGTTTTTTTTTGTGAGTATACAGTTATTGATTTTGGCAATGGAATAGTTAATTTAAATTCAGTGTTAGAAAAATATCCATGACAAAAGCGATTTAAAAATTGCTCATTTATATTGATAGAGTTGATATCATAGATTAAATCAAATGCTTTTTCTAGTTTATTCTTTTTCTGATTTTTATGTTTGAATAATTTAATTTCTGTAGTTGTACTATCAATTTTTGTTTCATTCAACTCAAAATTGTAATCAATAAAGGTTTTGTTTTTTATGGAAAGTTTTTCACTTTTGATGTATCTAAAATCAAAATTTTGTTGAATTTTAAAAATTTCAAAAAAATGTATTTTTTGAGTGTTAAAGTCGATTAACGAACCTTTAATTTCATTTTTAGGATTATTTTTAATGGACATAAAGTAGACATCAGATTTTTCACTTAACATGAAATATTCACTGATATTATTTTCTATTGAATTATACTCAACAAAAGTATCAAAATGATACTCCATTTGATTGCTCAGTAGAGAAGGAAAAATCAATTGAAAATAAAATATAAATATCATATTTTAATAATCCCCTAATGTTACTGGATTCTGATTCAAAGCAATTTCTAGTTGAGCATCGTTGGGAGCTTTTCCATGCCACGCGTGGGTGTGCATCATATAGTCAACGCCATTACCCATTTCAGTATGCAGTAAGACACAAACCGGTTTTCCTTTTCCAGTGAATGATTTGGCAGTTGCCATTCCTTCTATAATGGCTTCAAGGTTATTTCCCTCTTTGATTTCGGTAACTACCCACCCAAAAGCTTCAAATTTAGCTTTTAAATCACCCATGGGTAAAACTTCATCAGTTGTTCCATCAATTTGTTTACCATTTAAGTCAATGGTTGAAATAAGATTATCAACTTTATTTCCAGCAGCAAACATAGCCGCTTCCCAGATTTGACCTTCTTGGAGTTCTCCATCACCGTGAAGGGAATACACCAAATGTGAGTCGCCATTTAGTTTTTTGGATAATGCAGACCCAATAGCTACCGACATACCTTGTCCTAATGAACCTGAAGCAATGCGAATACCTGGTAATCCTTCATGGGTAGTGGGATGGCCTTGTAGTCTTGAGTTGATTTTTCTGAAACTGTTGAGCTCTTCAACAGGAAAGTAGCCACCACTTCGGGCTAAAACGCTATAAAACACAGGTGAAATGTGACCATTGGAGAGGAAGAATATATCCTCTTCCATTCCGTCCATATCAAATGCTTCTTTGCGTTTCATTACTACTTCGTAAAGGGCAACAAAAAATTCGGCACAACCTAGAGAACCTCCAGGATGTCCTGAATTTACAGCGTGAACCATTCTGAGAATGTCTCTTCGCACTTGTACCACCAAATCTTGTAATTGTTGTGTGTTGTAATTCATGGTAAAATTAAAGTTAAACAGTTGCAAAGGTAACCACTTAGAACGGTTTTGAGAAATCATAAGGGGTCATTTTATTTAAAGTTTTGAAGAGTTTAATATAATCCTAAAACAAGTAGTAAAATGAGCAAATCTGCTATCTTTGCCCCCTGTAAAATACCTGTATGAAATTTGATTTATTAACAACTGATCCACAATCACAAGCCAGAGCAGGAGTCATTACCACCGATCACGGAACGATAGAAACTCCTATTTTTATGCCGGTGGGAACGGTAGCTTCGGTAAAAGGAGTGCATCAGCGAGAACTAAGAGAAGACATCAATCCGGATATTATATTAGGAAATACGTATCATTTATACCTCCGTCCGCAAATGGACATTTTAGAAAAAGCCGGCGGACTTCATAAATTCATGAACTGGGATAGAAATATTTTAACTGATAGCGGTGGTTATCAGGTATATTCACTTTCCAATAACAGAAAAATTAAAGAAGAAGGGGTGAAGTTTAAAAGTCACATTGATGGTTCTTATCATTTTTTTTCACCAGAGAATGTGATGGAAATTCAACGCACCATTGGTGCGGACATTATCATGGCTTTTGATGAATGTACGCCCTATCCGTGTGACTATCGCTATGCTAAAAGATCCATGCATATGACCCACCGATGGTTAGATCGATGTATCAATCATTTTGCAACATTACCACCAAAATATGGATATGAACAAACCTTATTTCCTATTGTTCAAGGAAGTACCTACAAAGATTTAAGAAGAGAATCAGC
Source organism: Flavobacterium sp. (assembly GCA_046293575.1). Classification (GTDB taxonomy): domain Bacteria; phylum Bacteroidota; class Bacteroidia; order Flavobacteriales; family Flavobacteriaceae; genus Flavobacterium. The sequence goes on from JBKBOP010000039.1 coordinate 7,060, forward strand.
AGAATATATAGCCAATGCAGGAGCCTTAGGAAATGCCATTGGAGGTCTTTCTGTGGGCGAACCCGCTGAAGAAATGTATGCCATGACCGAAGTAGTAACCGAGGTTTTGCCAAAAGATAAACCTAGGTACTTGATGGGAGTAGGGACACCTATTAATATTCTTGAAAATATTGCTCTAGGAATTGATATGTTTGACTGTGTGATGCCCACACGAAATGCTAGAAATGGTATGCTCTTTACCGCTAATGGGATCATTAATATTAAAAACAAAAAGTGGGAAGATGATTTCTCACCTATTGATGAAATGGGAATTACATTCGTAGATACAGAGTATACCAAGGCCTATTTAAGACATTTATTTGCAGCTAATGAATATCTTGGAAAGCAAATTGCTACCATTCACAATTTAGGGTTTTATCTTTGGTTGGTTAGAGAAGCTCGAAAACATATTATTGCCGGAGATTTTCGTCCTTGGAAAGAGAAAATGGTCAAACAACTAGGTTACAGATTATAAAACAGCTATGAAAATAATCGATTGGTATATTTTAAAACGTTACTTAGTCACTTTCATCGTGATGATTGTCATGTTTATACCCATCGGAATTGTAATTGATATTGCTGAAAAAATTAATAAAATTCTTGAAAACAAAGTTCCTTTCATTGAAGTGGCTTCCTATTATGTTGATTTTTCAGTGTACTTTGCCAACCTACTTTTTCCTATTTTTCTATTTCTTTCGGTTATTTGGTTTACCTCTAAATTGGCCAATAATACAGAAATCATAGCCATCTTGAGTTCTGGAATATCCTTTTCAAGATTCTTAAGACCTTTTCTTATTGGAGCTACCATTGTTTCAGTTTTTTACTTAATAATGGGCTTTTTTTTAGTGCCAAAAGCAAGTAAAGGATTTAATGATTTTAGATATACGTATTTGAAAAACAATGTTGAAATCAAGGAAAATTCTAATGTGTTTAGACAGATAAGTGAGGATGAGTTTATTTATGTAAGTAGCTTTAGTAGTAGTTCAAATTTAGCTTATAATTTTACGTTAGAAAAATTTGAAAACGAAAGATTAAAATACAAAATGACCGCGGGAAGACTCAAATGGAACCCGGAAGACAGTACTTTTTCCATGTTTAATTATCAAAAGAGAACCATTGGTGAGTTTGGAGACCTTTTAGAAAGTGCTACCAAAAAAGATACTGTATTTCCATTTGATTTAGAGGACTTAACCCCGGTAATTTATATTGCTGAAACACTAACCTTAGGTGAGCTCTCTAAGTTTATTGCTAAAGAAAAATCAAGAGGCAATAGTAATGTGAATGTATATGTTGTTCAATTGTACAAAAAGTATAGTTTACCGGTAACAGCCTTTATTTTAACTTTAATTGCGGTGGCCGTTTCCTCCAAAAAAAGAAGAGGGGGGATGGGAGTGAATTTAGCTTTAGGCATTTTGATTGGATTTACTTTTGTCTTTTTCGATAAAATATTTGTCACCTTGGCTGAAAAATCAGACATGCCACCCTTGGTAGCAGTTTGGCTTCCCAACGTGCTATTTGGATTGTTGGCTTTTTTTCTAATTCGAAATGCTAAACGATAATATAAAAAGTTATATTCATCTTCACTTCATAGTTTTTATATGGGGTTTTACCGCTATTTTAGGCGAGTTAATTTCTTTGGATGCCTTACCCTTAGTATGGTTTCGTATGTTGCTTGCCGTAGGTTTTATCGCCATTTATTTTATTTGGAAACGTAAATCGTTTAGGGTTTCGCCAAAACTGCTGGGTCTATTATTATTTCTCGGACTCCTCATCGCCTTACATTGGTTGACTTTCTTTAAAGCAATAAAAGTATCTAATGTTTCTGTGACACTTGCTTGTCTTTCAACAGGAGCTTTTTTTGCCGCTTTTTTGGAACCTATATTTTATAAAAGAAGAATCGTTTGGTATGAAATACTTTTTGGACTAATCGTTGTTTGCGGACTCTATTTGATTTTTAATTTTGAAGGGGATTATTTATATGGAATTATACTTGCCTTAATTTCAGCATTTTTATCAGCTTTGTTCTCTGTGTTTAATGGAAAGTTGGCCTCAAAATATGATCCAGGCATTATTTCAATTTATGAATTAGGTGGCGGAGTGCTTTGTTTTTCTGTCTACTTATTGTTCTCTGGAGGATTTACCAGTGAATTTTTTAAGATTTCTTCATCAGATTGGATGTATTTATTAATTCTAAGTTCGGTTTGTACAGCTTATGCTTTTATTGCTTCGGTGAAAGTCATGAAATTTATCAGTCCCTATACAGTCATGTTGACCATTAATTTAGAACCTGTTTATGGAATTTTATTGGCTTTGATGATTTTTGGTGAAAGTGAAAAGATGAGCTCAGGTTTTTATATTGGAGCTTTGGTAATTTTATCAACAGTGGTTTTAAATGGACTTGTTAAATATTACGGTAAAAAAAGAACTTCAAAGAAGTTAAATACTATGACAAATTCCTAATTATAAAGTCTTTTGGAAGATTTGAAACCAACCCTTTATGGACTTTAATCCTTATAAAATTCAAGAAATTTTAAAATTATTTCATCAACTTAAAATCACAACCTATATTTTTTGGCCTTTTGGGTCATGAAATTTTACTAGAATAGATTATTTTTGATGACTGAAAAAAAACAAATATGGAATACCTCGATTTTGAATTACCCATTAAAGAGTTAGAAGACCAACTTGACAAGTGTCAAATCATCGGACAAGAATCTAATGTTGATGTTACAGCCACCTGCAAACAGATTGAAAAAAAACTAGAGGAGACCAAAAAGAAAATTTACAAGAATCTTTCTGCTTGGCAAAGAGTTCAATTGTCTAGACATCCTAGCAGGCCTTACACCATGGATTATGTACGTGCACTTTGTGGCGATACATTTTTAGAGCTTTTTGGGGATAGAAACTTTAAAGATGATAAAGCCATGATTGGTGGTCTTGGTAAGATTGGCGGGCAATCTTTTATGATAGTTGGTCAGCAAAAAGGATTCAATACCAAAACACGACAGTTCCGAAATTTCGGAATGGCAAATCCTGAAGGATATCGAAAAGCATTGCGATTGATGAAAATGGCTGAAAAATTTGGAATCCCTGTGTTAACTTTGGTGGATACTCCTGGAGCTTACCCCGGACTTGAAGCAGAAGAAAGAGGTCAAGGTGAAGCGATTGCTCGAAATATTTTTGAAATGATTAGACTCAAGACCCCCATCATTACAGTAATTGTTGGAGAAGGTGCTTCTGGTGGAGCCCTGGGAATTGGCGTTGGCGACTTAGTCTATATGTTGGAAAATACTTGGTATTCTGTTATTTCACCTGAGTCATGTTCTTCGATTCTTTGGAGAAGCTGGGAGTTTAAAGAAAAGGCTGCAGATGCCTTGAAGTTGACTTCTTATGACATGAAAAAACAAAAACTGATTGATGAAATTATCCCAGAGCCTTTGGGTGGAGCTCACTATGATCGTGAAACAACTTTCAAGACAACTCAGCAATATATTTTAAAAGGTTTTAATGAATTAAAAGACTTATCAACAGTTGAGCTTGTGGCCCAGAGAATGGATAAATACAGCAAAATGGGTGATTATAAAGAATAATTCTTTCAATTGATAAATATGAAACCGAGGCTTAAAAGTCTCGGTTTTTTTATGTTATTAACCAAATACAAAAAGTTTTTAACAGTGGGGTTTTAACAACTCTAATTTATTTACTCCTCATTTTTTGGTTACATTCGCACTATGGAAAATCTGAGAAATATCAATCCTATAAAAGTAGAAAAAACCACCATTATCAATTTAGAAAAGGGAAAATTGCCTCCTCAAGCCATCGATTTAGAGGAAGCAGTTCTTGGTGCTATGATGATAGATCGAAAAGGGGTTGATGAGGTCATCGATATACTTAATCCAGATGCTTTCTATAAAGATGCACATCGTTTAATTTTTGAAGCCATCATTCAATTATTCAACGAAACACAGCCTATAGATTTATTGACCGTTTCAGCTCAATTAAAAAGAAATGCTAAATTGGATTTGGTTGGTGGCGATTTTTACTTAATTCAATTAACCCAGAAAATAACCTCTTCTGCTCATATAGAATACCATTCAAGAATTATACTTCAGAAGTTTATTCAAAGAAGTTTAATTAAAGTATCCTCAGAAATTATTGAAGATTCTTATGATGAAACTACAGATGTATTTGACCTATTAGATAAAGCAGAGTCGAAACTATATGAAATTACACAAGGTAATATAAAACGAAGCTCAGAAACTGCTCAAAGCTTGGTGGTTCAAGCCAAAAAAAGAATTGAAGAAATTGCCAATAAAGAAGGTCTAAGTGGAATTCCAACGGGTTTTCATAAATTGGATAGGGTTACTTCTGGGTGGCAACCTAGTGATTTAATTATTATAGCTGCTAGACCGGGTATGGGTAAAACCGCATTTGTTTTGTCCATGGCACGAAATGTAGCTATTCAATTTCAGCAACCCGTTGCACTTTTCTCTCTAGAGATGTCATCTGTTCAGCTAATCACACGTTTAATCTCCTCTGAAACAGGACTTTCTTCTGAGAAGTTAAGAACCGGAAAACTAGAAAAGCACGAGTGGGAACAACTAAGCGTTAAGGTGAAGGATTTGGAAAAAGCTCCTTTATATATCGATGACACACCCTCGCTTTCTATTTTTGACTTAAGAGCAAAAGCGAGAAGATTATCTTCGCAACACGGTATTAAGGTGATTATAGTTGATTACCTTCAGTTAATGACTGCTGGAAACTCTTCAAAGGGGGGTGGCAACCGTGAACAGGAAATATCAACTATTTCAAGAAATTTAAAAGCTTTAGCAAAAGAGTTAGAAGTTCCCGTAATTGCTCTTTCACAGCTTTCTCGTGCAGTAGAAACACGCGGTTCAAGTAAAAGACCCTTGCTTTCTGACTTAAGAGAATCAGGTGCCATTGAGCAGGATGCCGATATTGTCTCATTTATTTATCGTCCAGAATATTATAAGCTAGATCAGTGGGATGACGAGGAGCAATCGCCAACCGAAGGCCAAGCAGAATTCATTATTGCGAAGCACAGAAACGGAAGTCTCGAAAATATAAGATTGAAATTTGAAGGACATTTAGGTAAATTCGACAATTTAGATGATTTTACAACACCTTTTAATGAATTCAGCTCAAGCATGAATGCTGACGAGGTTTTTCAAACTACCAAAACCGTCATTTCACCAAATGATGCTTTTGGTGATAATTTTCCTGAGGAAGAAAGTGAAGTTCCGTTTTGATATTCACCGCCTTATGGCGGTTTTTTTATGACTTTTTTTACATTTAAAAGGTTATCTTTGATAACTCAAACCCTTATATAATGAGAAGTTTTCTGTTGATAGTACTTGTTTTTTGTTCAATGCAAATGAGATCGGCCTTCATTCTTATCCCTATGGATGAAACCACCCAACAGAATCACCTTAAAGCCTATGGGATTACCTTTTGGGCTTTAGAACAAGATTTTAAAACCAGTTGGCTTTTGAATTATAGAGGAGGTTCTTTTCTTTTGCCTGATGATTCTAGAATCAGGAAAGAGTGCCAAATAAGAGGTGTAAGTTTTGAAATCTTGTCAGACAGTCAAGCCAACCAGATACTAGAAGATATCAGTAGTCCCTCTCAAAATATGGAGGCTGTGGTGTTGGAAAAAGCCCCAAAAATTGCCGTTTATACCCCAAAAGGAAAGCAGCCCTGGGATGATGCTGTTACTTTGGTGTTAACATATGCTGAGATTCCTTTTAAAGAAGTGTATGACGAAGAAGTGCTAAAGGACGAACTACTTTTATATGATTGGCTTCATTTACATCATGAAGATTTTACTGGTCAATATGGAAAGTTTTTTGGTGCTTATCGAAATGCTCCTTGGTATATAGAACAAAAAAAGGAAGCAGAGGCATTGGCTTCCAAACTCGGATTCAGTAAAGTATCCGAATCAAAATTAGCTGTAGCCAAAAAGATTCGCGACTTTGTTATTGGGGGTGGATTCATGTTTGCTATGTGTTCCGCCACAGACAGTTTTGACATTGCCCTTTCTGCTGATGGAGTAGACATTTGTGAACCTATGTTTGATGGAGACCCAAGTGAACCCAATTACCAATCCAAAATCGATTACTCAAAAACGTTTGCATTTAAAGATTATATTTTGGAAAGAAGCCCAACTGTATACGAGTTTTCAGATATTGATATGACAGGAAAAAGAAAGATTCCAATGGATAAAGACTATTTTACTTTAATGGAATATTCTGCAAAATGGGATCCTATTCCAACCATGTTATGTCAAAACCATACGCAATTGATCAAAGGATTCATGGGACAAACCACCTCCTTTGACAGCTTTTTAATTAAGTCTAACGTACTAGTTATGGGTGAAAACCTTTTAAACGGTGAAGCAAGATACATTCATGGTACCAAGGGAAAAGGCATGTTTACTTTTTTTGGAGGGCATGACCCTGAAGATTATCAGCATTTGGTAGGCGATGCACCCTCGGTCTTAGAACTTCATCCAAACTCACCAGGGTATAGGTTAATTTTAAATAATGTCTTATTTCCAGCAGCACAAAAAAAGAAACAGAAAACATAATAATTCTGTTTTATGCATACTAAAAAACCGCTTTTCAAACTGAAAAGCGGTTTTTTTTATAAGTAAGTTGAAAATCCTGGTTGTACAAACGTTTTATCTCACTTTATTCACAATAGCTTTAAAAGCATCTGGGTGGTTCATCGCTAAATCGGCTAATACTTTTCTGTTTAGTTCGATTCCACTTTTCTTAACCATTCCCATAAATTGAGAATAACTCAATCCTTCCTGTCTGGCTCCTGCATTGATACGCATAATCCATAAAGCACGGAAGTTTCTTTTCTTTTGCTTTCTGTCGCGGTAAGCATATTGCATTGCTTTTTCCACGGCATTTTTAGCAACTGTCCAAACGTTTTTACGACGGCCAAAGAATCCTTTGGCTTGTTTCATAATTTTTTTTCTGCGGGCTCTTTTGGCCACTGAGTTTACTGATCTTGGCATAATTTTTCTTTTTTTGAAGTAAGGCGACCTAAAAAGGTACTTCTGAATTTTTTCGCCCACTCCAGGGTTTATAATGAATTGATAACCGAAAGAACTAGATTAAATTAATCTTAATTGTTCTTTTACACTTCTTTCATCAGCACTGTGTACTAATGTTGAGTGTGTTAAAGCTAACTTACGCTTTTTTGACTTTTTGGTCAAAATATGGCTCTTATAAGCGTGCTTTCTTTTGATTTTTCCAGAACCAGTCAATTTAAATCGTTTCTTGGCTCCAGATTTGGTTTTTAATTTAGGCATAACTTCCTAGGTATTTGGATTTAACTTACTTACTACTTTTTTTTGGTGCAATGAACATAATCATTCGCTTTCCTTCTAAAACCGGCATGGATTCAACCTTACCGTAATCTTCTAAATCTGTTGCCAATCTTAACAATAAAATTTGGCCTTGTTCTTTATAAATGATAGAACGACCTTTAAAAAATACAAAGGCCTTCAACTTCGCACCATCTTGAAGAAACTTGACAGCATTTTTCTTTTTAAACTCATAGTCATGTTCATCAGTTTGCGGGCCAAATCGAATCTCCTTAACTACAATCTGCGTAGATTTTGCTTTGAGCATTTTATCGCGTTTCTTTTGCTCATACAAAAACTTACCATAATCAATAATTTTGCAAACAGGTGGATTAGCATTGGGTGAAATCTCAACCAAATCCAATTCCAATTGTTCTGCCATCTTTAATGCGTCTCCAGTTTTAAAAACTCCTGGTTCAACATTGTCTCCCACCAACCGAATTTCTGGGACACGAATGTTAGTGTTGATGCGATGAGCATCTTTTTTTTCCTCACGAGGTTTATAACTTCCTCTGTTATTTCTAATTGCTATGGTATATAAATTTTATGGTTAAACTAAAAATGGTTTTAATGTTCTGTTGACTTCTTCATTAACAATGTCAGCAAATTCTTCAATCGTTACAGAAACGTTCCCTCTTCCTTCTTGACCGTGACGCCTAACAGAGATTGTACTGTTTTTCTCTTCTTCCTCTCCAATAATCAGCATAAACGGTATTTTCTTCACTTCAGCATCTCGAATTTTTCGTCCGATAGTTTCATTCCTATTATCAATCAGGCCGCGAATTTCGTGATTTTCTAGCAAACTTAAAACTTTTTCAGCATAATTTTCATATTTCTCACTCAAAGACAATATAATAGCTTGCTCAGGCATGAGCCATAATGGGAAGTTTCCAGCCGTATGTTCTAGCAATATAGCTATAAATCGTTCCATACTACCAAAAGGAGCTCTATGAATCATCACGGGTCTATGTAATTCGTTATCTGCTCCTTTGTAGGTTAATTCGAATCTTTCCGGAAGATTGTAATCTACTTGAATAGTTCCCAATTGCCACTGCCTACCCAAAGCATCTTTAACCATGAAGTCGAGTTTTGGTCCGTAAAATGCAGCTTCGCCATATTCAACTACAGTGGAAAGCCCTTTATCATGGGCAGCATTAATAATAGCATTTTCAGCTTTCTCCCAATTTTCATCTGAACCAATATATTTATCTCGATTTTCTTTATCTCTTAGAGAAATTTGAGCTGTAAAATTTTCAAATCCTAAAGATCCAAATACATATAAAACAAGGTCGATTACTTTTTTAAATTCTAAGTCCAATTGATCCGGAGTACAAAAGATATGTGCATCATCCTGAGTAAATCCTCTAACTCGTGTTAAACCATGCAACTCTCCACTTTGTTCATACCTGTATACAGTTCCAAACTCAGCATATCTTTTAGGTAAATCTTTATAACTCCATGGTTTGGTGTTATATATTTCACAATGGTGAGGACAATTCATGGGTTTAAGCAAAAACTCTTCACCTTCAGCGGGTGTGTTGATAGGTTGGAAACTATCCGCTCCATATTTTGCATAATGTCCTGAGGTCACATACAATTCTTTTTGACCAATATGAGGTGTTACTACTTGCTCATAACCCGCTTTTTTTTGTGCTTTTTTCAAAAATTGCTCCAAACGATCTCTAAGTGCAGCTCCTTTTGGTAACCAAAGGGGGAGTCCCTGTCCAACTCTCTGCGAGAAAGCAAACAGCTCAAGTTCTTTTCCTAGTTTTCTATGATCTCTTCTTTTTGCTTCTTCAAGGAGATGAAGGTATTCAGTTAAATCTTTTTGCTTCGGAAATGAAACTGCATAAACCCTCGTTAGTTGTTTGTTCTTTTCATCACCTCTCCAGTAAGCCCCAGCAACACTCATGATTTTCATCGCTTTTATAATGCCTGTATTTGGAATGTGTCCTCCACGACATAAATCAGTAAAATTGGAATGATCACAAAAAGTAATGGTGCCATCCTCTAAATTTTCAATCAGCTCAACTTTATAAGGGTTGTTCTCATTTTTGTAAAATTCTAAGGCTTCATCTTTTGAAACCGATCTCATTTTGAATTCGTGTTTTTCTCTTGAAATTTCCAGTACTCGATCTTCAATGGCTTTAAAGTCTTTTTCACCAAAACTGTGATTGACAAAATCTACATCATAATAGAAACCATTCTCAACCGCAGGACCAATAGTAAGTTTTATTCCAGGGTAGCTTTCTTGTAAAGCCTGAGCCATCACATGTGAAGTGGAATGCCAAAATGCTTTTTTTCCATCTTTATCATTCCATGTGAATAGTACCAAGGAGCCGTCATTATATAAAGGTGTTTCTGTTTCAACTACAATGTTGTTAAAAGAAGCAGAAATTACATTTCTTGCTAAACCCTCACTAATACTTAATGCAACTTGAAATGGCGTGACTCCTTTTTCATATGCTCTTACAGAACCATCAGATAGTGTTATATTAATCATTGTTTTTGATTTTGAGTCTGCAAATATATACATATTTATGCTTAGTTTTTTTTTGCACAAATGGCTTTTAAACCCTTTTCACCTTAAGTTTTGTAATTTAAAACTGTTTTGTTTTAATTTCACACTGAGTTTATTTTGTTAACAACTCTTATTGAAAAAGTTTGTGATGAGATTAAAATAGTTTGTAATTTTGTTGTCCCAAATTTACTGGGAGTTTCATGTTCTTATTTCGAAGGTTTTGTTTTTTCGAGGGGTGTTTTGGTCTTAATATTTTGTTTTATATTGGTTTTAAGGCTTTTAAAAAACTTTAAAAATTTTTATTAAATTTTATTTGTTTAGTAAATAGGTTTTATCTACTT
>JBKBOP010000040.1:0-17279 GCA_046293575.1 Flavobacterium sp.
TGAGTAGCTCTTCTCCAACTAGAAGCTCATCTATGAGTAGTAGCTCTCCTACTAGAAGTTCATCTATGAGCAGTAGCTCTCCTACTAGAAGTTCAAGCTCGATGAGTAGTTCATCTCCATCTAGAAGTTCAAGTTCAATGAATAGCAGTTCGCCAAGTAAAGAATCTTCTAAGAGTTCTGGGTCTTCAAGAGGAAGCTCAAGAGGAAACTAATTGAAGTATTGAAATAATAAAACGTCCGAGTATGCACTCGGACGTTTTTAGTTTTAATAGTCATGAATGTAATAAAAGAAGTCAATGATTTTACTCTTGAATAGTCTTACTGTACGTTCGCCATTTTTCTAAACATTTAGAAATGTCTTCTGGAATAGGCACTTCAAATTTCATGAATTCATTAGTGGATGGGTGAACAAACCCAAGTGTTTTGGCATGCAACGCCTGTCTTGGAAGGATCTCAAAACAGTTGTCTATAAATTGTTTGTATTTTGTGAAAGTAGTTCCTTTTAGAATCTGATGACCTCCATAACGTTCATCATTAAATAAGGTATGTCCAATATATTTCATGTGTACCCTAATCTGATGCGTTCTTCCCGTTTCTAATTTGCAGGAAACTAAGGTAACATATCCAAAACGTTCTAGAACTTTATAATGAGTGACCGCAGGTTTTCCAATAAGTTCATCTTCATAGACCGACATTTGCATACGATCTTTGGGATGACGAGCAATATTGCCGACAATAGTTCCAGCATCGTCATCAACATTTCCCCAAACTAAAGCTATATATTCTCTTTCAGAGGTTTTATTGGCAAATTGTGTGGTAAGATGTGCCATAGCTTGATCAGTTCGAGCAACGACCAACAAACCAGAAGTGTCTTTATCTATTCGGTGAACCAATCCTGGTCGCTCTGAACTATTCATGGGTAAATTCTGAAAATGAAAAGCTAAAGCATTGACTAAAGTTCCTGAATAATTGCCGTGTCCGGGATGTACAACCATACCAGCCGGTTTATTTACTACCAAAAGATGTTCATCTTCATAAACAATATCTAACGGAATGTCTTCGGGTTCCAACAAATGTTCATAAGGTGGATGTGATAAAACAATCCTAATAACATCAAAAGGCTTAACTTTATAATTTGATTTTACAGGGAGGTCATTTACTAAAATACAACCTGTTTCTGCTGCTTGCTGAATTTTATTACGAGTAGCATTTTCAATGAGATTCATTAGAAATTTATCTACCCTTAAAGGTGATTGACCTTTGGTAACTTCGAAACGATAATGTTCATAACCATCGTCTTCAATATCTATCTCTGGAGTTGTTTCAGCTTTCATTTTATTGTTCTTCTGACTCATCATTAAACAATTCTTCATATTCAGAATCATCAAAAGACACTTTTCCATCACCCAATACTAAATCTATTGCAGAGGTTTTCATTACCTTATCACCTGCATATAAAGATTTTCCATTCATAGTTACATCTAAAACCATATCTTTTCCCAAATCTGGTTTATAAGTGATCTTTCCAACGACAAGCCCCTTAATTTTTAATAATGATTCCACTTGACGGAATGTTTTTTGTCTAATTTCGGGGAGTTCTACCATGGCGAATCCATCTGAATTCACTTTTAAATAAATCTTTCGATTCTTTTTCACTTTTGAACCTGGTATTGGATTTTGATTGACAACGGCAAAAGGAGAAAAATCTTTATTATAGTCAATGGTATCTAAAACGACTATTTGCAAGTTTAGATTTTCTAGCTTTGACTCAGCATCAACAATGCTTAATTTTACAATGTTGGGGACTGTAATTTCCTCGCCATGATTCGTAATCAATGAAAGCAAATTCAAAAAAAGGAAAATTAATAAAATAAAAGCAACCACAGCAAGTCCGATTTGTTTGAAAAAAGTCTTGCTTTTTAAATATTGAAGTGCACTCATTTGGGTTTGAATTTGGACAAAGATAAAGAGTTAAAGTTTTTTCTTTCCACAAATAGTAATAAATTTGTTCAAGCTTTATACTACCAAACCAAACGCACGACAATGAAAAATGTTGCCATCATCATGGGAGGTTACTCCAGTGAATTCCAAATTTCTTTAACTAGTGGCAATGTAGTCTATCGTTTTTTAGATCGACAAAAATATACTCCCTATCGAATTCATATCTTTAAAGATAAATGGGTCATGGTAGATGACAACCTTAAGGAATATCCTGTAAACCGACATGATTTTACTATGGAGTATCAAAACAATAAAATAGTTTTCGATGTGGTGTTTAATGCCATTCACGGTAGTCCAGGTGAAGACGGTTTGATGCAGTCTTATTTTAAACTCATTGGATTACCTCAAACCTCTTGCGATGCCTATCAGGCTGCTTTGACATTTAATAAAAGGGATTTATTGTCGGTTTTAAAACCTTATGACATAAAAACGGCAACCTCTTTTTACGTAAACAAAGGCGACAACATCGACACAAAGGCCATTTTTGAAAAAGTGGGTCTCCCCTGTTTTGTAAAACCCAATAAATCGGGCTCTAGCTTTGGCATTTCAAAAGTAAAAACGATAGACGAATTAATGCCCGCATTAGAAACGGCTTTCAAAGAAGATTCAGAAATCATTATCGAAAGCTTTCTCGACGGACCCGAAGTCTCCGTGGGAGTCATCACCTATAAAAATGAAGTGATCGTTCTCCCTATAACAGAAATTGTTTCAGAGAATGATTTTTTTGATTATGAAGCGAAATACAATGGCAAATCTAAAGAAATAACTCCTGCAAGAATTTCAGAAGATCTACGAGAAAAAGTAGCTAGAGTTGCCAAAAAAATATATGAACTATTGGGTATGAAAGGGTTTTCAAGAAGCGAATTCATAATTGTTAATAACGAACCTTATTTATTGGAAATGAACACCATACCTGGACTCACCACCGAAAGCATTTTGCCGCAACAAGCAGCCGCTGCCGGAATTTCACTAACTGATTTATTTGATAACGCCATTCAAATGGCCTTAAAACAGAACAATGAGTAAAGCCGTTTTTCCAGGGTCTTTTGACCCAATAACATTAGGTCATATGGATATTATCCAGAGAGGCGTCAAATTGTTTGATGAAGTGGTAGTCGCTATTGGAATTAATGCCGATAAAAAATATATGTTCAGTTTAGAACAAAGAATGAAGTTTATTCAAGAGACCTTTAAGGAAGAACCAAAGGTCAAAGTGATTACCTATGAAGGTCTAACTATTGAACTTTGTAAAAAATTAGAAGCTCCATTTATTCTTCGTGGACTACGCAATCCGGCAGATTTTGAATTTGAAAAAGCAATCGCCCACACCAACAGAAAACTGTCTCAAATTGAAACCGTTTTTCTTCTAACTGCAGCGAAAACGTCCTATATAAGTTCGAGTATTGTTCGGGATGTCATACGAAACGGTGGAGATTACACCATTTTGGTTCCAGATTCGGTGGTATTATAAATAAAAAATCCGATTCCTTTCAGAATCGGATGTAATATACTACTAAAGCTTATTATTGTTTTACAATTCTTGTGTTTAAAACACCCTCAGAAGTTTCAATATTCAAAAGGTAAACTCCTGAATTAAATTGAGAAATTGAGAATGAATTGTTGGCATCAATACTAATAGACATTTGTTTTCCTAACATATCAACTACACTAGCTTTTTCAATTGAAACACCTACTGGCAAACTTACTGTAAAATCTCCTTTTGATGGATTTGGATAAACAGAAATTTGATTTAGTTTTGAGTCATTCAAACTTAGTGTTGAACCAGTAACACTTAAAACCAAATGAGCATTTGGAAAGTTAATTGCAGTCATTGTGGTAGGTGCAGTAATACCACACGTGGGTGCTTGAATATATGTAGGTGCTGTTTGACCTAAACTATTAGCTGAAAAGAAAATACGATTACCACTTGCAGCTTCTTGGGCAGCATAGCCAACCTCAACTAGTAAATTGGACCCAGCTGGAATAGTACCTGTAATAGGAATGGATACTATTGTTTCTACATTTGCTGGAAGAATATTTGTGGTAACCTGAGCAACTTCTGAATACCCAGTTGGATAACCAGTTGGAAAATCTGTATTCGGAGTTGAAAATATTCTAACTCTAACAGGAAAACCTGCGGGTAATGTTGGTATATTAAGTGATTGAATTCCAAACTGAACACTGGTAATTCCATAAGCCTCAGTAATAGAAAAACTACTTAGATTAAAAAACCTAAAATAACGATTTTCACTTGAGGTTGCAGTTGCCCCAGTACCAGCATTACATGCCACATTTGTTGTCCCTAAATCCATAGAGTTAGAATGTGAAATGGTTTGGGAATGTACACTTAACCCAAAACATAAAATAAAGAATAGAGTAATTTTTTTCATAATGAATTAGTTTTAAATTTGAGGCCAAATCTAATTAATTTCCTTACTCAAAACATTAAATATTATTTTATTTTAAAAATATTTGTTAATGCACAAATTTATAGCCATTTTTTTAATACTTCAAGTAACAATTGTTTATTCTCAAAACAAAATTAAAAGTCTTACACCTTATGAAGTAGGTAACAAAAACCAAACCGCCACTTATGATGAAACGTTGCTCTTTTTCCAATCCTTGGCTACATCTTATAAAAGTATAACGTTGACTACCAAAGGAGTTTCTGACCAAGGAAACCCTATGCACTTGGTTTTGTTTGATGCCTCAGGAAAAACAACTGAAAAGCATTTAAATAAAAGCAAGCAATTGGTACTGATCAATAATTTAATACACCCAGGGGAGCCGGATGGTAATGATGCTACCCAACAACTTTTTAGAGATTTGGCTGAAAAGCGAATTAAAGTACCAGAAAATCTAATTATTGCTTGTATTCCCATTTACAATGTAGGAGGCACCCTAAATCGAAACGCTCACTCACGAGTTAATCAGAACGGCCCCGAAACTTACGGATTTAGAGGGAATGCTAGAAACTTCGATTTAAACAGGGATTTTATTAAAAATGATACTCAAAATGCCAAAGCTTTTGCTGAAATCTACCATTGGCTACAACCCATCGTGTTTATTGATAATCATGTGAGCAATGGAGCGGACTACCAATATACGTTTACCTATATCCAAACCCAACATCAAAAACTTGGACCCGGACTAGGGAATTTTATGAACGATACCATGACCCCTGAACTCATGAAGCAAATGCAAGCAGAAGGCATATCCACCATTCCATATGTTACCGTTTATGGAACAACTCCTGAAAATGGCTTTCATCAAATGATGGACTTACCGAGGTATTCTTCAGGCTACACATCTCTTTTTGGTACCATTGGATATTTACCGGAAACTCATATGCTCAAACCTTATGAAGAACGTGTTAAAGTAACCTATGTTTTTATGCAAAAAACAATTGATTTTACGGATCAACATCATACAACTATCAGCAAATTGAAAAAGGAATTACCCAAACATTATCCTGTGGGTTCCTCCTATCCCATCCAATGGTCATTGGATAGTACAAAAGTTGAAAAAATTAATTTTAAGGGGTATACTGCTGGCATGAAGCCAAGTGAAGTGAGTGGTAAAGACCGATTGCATTACGACAGCAACCAACCTTTTGAAAAAAAAGTAAATTACTATTTACATTACCAACCCAAGAAAACGGTCACTATCCCAAAAGCCTATATTGTACCCAAAGTTTGGTGGCCAATAATAGAGCGGCTGCAATTAAATAACATCCAAATGACCCCACTACAAAAGGAAGAAACCTTTGAGGTAGAGGTGTATTATATTGAAGATTATGCTACTGTAAATCAATCTTATGAAGGTCATTACCTCCATTCAAACACTAAGGTGAAAACTTCGATTGAACGAGTCACTTTTCAGAAAGGGGATTTTGTAATCTCTACCCAACAACCAGGAATAAAGTATCTATTAGAAACCCTTGAACCAGAGGCACCAGATTCGTTTTTCAATTGGAATTTTTTTGATAGTATCCTACAGCAAAAAGAAGGCTATTCTGCTTATGTGTTTGAAGATATCGCCGCTGAATTACTTAAAGCGGATACAGATTTAAAACAACGTTTTGAAAACAAGAAAGCCACTGATATAGATTTTGCTCAGAACGGCAAAGCCCAGCTAGATTGGGTGTATAAAAATTCTTCCTATTACGAGAAGGAACACAATCGCTATCCGGTGTATAGGCTGGTGAAATAGTTATACATCGTCTGAAAATAAAATTCTTTCAAAGTTCGGCTTAAAATAATTAGGTCCTTTCATCACCTTTCCATCTTCGCGGTAGATAGGTTTTCCATCCTCGCCCAATTTACTCATATTGCTGCGTTGGATTTCATCAAAGACCTCTTCGATTTTGTGTTGAAGTCCGTGTTCCAGAATCGTACCGCAAAGAATATACAACATATCTCCCAAAGCATCGGCTACTTCGGTGAGGTCACCATTCAAGGCAGCTTCAAGGTACTCTTCGTTTTCCTCCTTCATTAAATTAAATCTAAGATAGGTTTTAGCTTCACCCAAATTTCCGTTGGGTTGTTTTTGGATTCCTAAACCAAAAGATTCGTGAAATTGTTCTACTGAGGTAATTTGTTTTTGCATGATAAAAAATTTAGGCTAAAAATAACATTATAACACTACTCAAATCAACCCTTCGATGAAAAACAATTAACTATTTTTGTTGAAAAATAAAATATGATTTCTACTGGTCAACTCATTTTTGCCGTTTTATTTATTATTGTTTTTGTTGCGGTGATGATTTACGTGTATAGGAAAGACCTCCCTTGGCAAAGAGTTCACTATAAAGGCACACGATGGGTTTTACTTGGATTCTTACTTTTTATATTGTTTTTGTTTTTTGTAAAATTCTTTCTGAAAAATTAAAAACTTAAAAGTTGAATCAATGCAAAATGATTACTTTACTTAAAATTTAAAGCCTTTATGAGAAAATTTTTTCCAGACTACCTAGTTATCACTTTAAAAGGTATAGCTATGGGTGCTGCCGATGTGGTGCCTGGCGTTTCTGGTGGAACCATTGCTTTTATTGCTGGGATATACCAAGAATTATTATCCTCCATCAATAAAGTAGATTTCAGCTTTTTTACCACTTGGAAAAAAAATGGTTTTTCAACAGCTTGGCAACAAATTAACGGAAGTTTTTTAATGTCTTTGTTGATTGGGATTGGTATAAGTATTTTGTCTCTTTCTAAATTAATAACTCATCTTCTAAAAACCCATCCCTTGTTGGTTTGGGCCTTCTTTTTTGGGTTAGTTGTTGCCAGTATTGTATTTGTAGGTAAACAAATTTCTAAATGGCAAAGCTCCAGTATCCTATTTCTTATTATAGGTGCAGTAATTGCCTATTTCATCACCATTGCTGAACCCACTGAAAGTCCTGAAGGTTATTTTTATATTTTTTTGTCAGGAGTGTTGGGAATCATTGCTATGATACTTCCTGGTGTGAGCGGGGCATTTATATTATTATTAATGGGGTCTTACGAAACGGTTATTGGTACCATCAATGATTTTAGAAACGGTTTGTTGTCATTAAATGGGGAACTACTTTGGCCTGCTGTTACCAAACTCATTACGTTTTGCTTAGGAGCTTTGGTGGGACTAAAATTGTTTTCTAAAATCCTTACATGGATGTTTGATAAACACAGAAACAGCACGTTAGCACTACTCACAGGTTTTATGATTGGTTCATTAAATAAAATTTGGCCATGGAAAGAAATCATATCCACCAGAATCAATTCTCATGGTGAAATGGTTCCTTTTGTGGAAAGAAGTATTTTACCCAATGCTTTCGATGGAGATCCTCAATACATTGGTGTTGTCACTTTGATGCTCTTTGGTTTTTTGGTTATCTTTATTCTCGAAAAAGCAGCCACAAAATTGTCCCGTTAAATGCAAGTCTATCGTTCCTTTTCAGATAAAATTTTCTTAGTCCTAAAAGGAATCGCAATGGGATTGGCAAACAAAATTCCCGGCGTATCTGGAGGAGTGGTCGCTTTTGTCGCGGGGTTTTATGAAGAGTTTATTCATTCTTTCAAACGCATCAATAAAACAGCATTTAAATTTCTAATTTCGGGTAGGTTCAAAGGTTTTTATCGATATGTCAACGGACAATTTTTATTTCTACTAATTTTTGGAATGGTCATTAGTTTTTTTAGCATCTCCAAAATTTTGGATTTTCTATTGCTGCATTATGAAACACAAGTTTGGGCTTCTTTCTTTGGAATGATTATTGGCTCCATTTATTATATCAACAAAGACTTTAAAGGTGTTTGGAGTAAATCCTCACGCACAGCACTTTTGATTGGTGCATTATTGGGAATCGGCATCAGTTTTTTTGAGCCTGCCACAGAAAATTCCAATTTACTATTTGTGTTTTTGTGTGGTATCATTAGCGTATCTGGAATGACACTTCCTGGTCTTTCTGGTTCGTTTATCATGATGTTGATGGGGAATTATGTGCTGCTGCTGGTGGATTCTGTAAATGCACTCTACGATACATTTGCCGAAATGTTCACGGGAGATTTCAGCTTTATTAATAACACTTCAAGGATTCATCTTCTTAAAGTACTCGCTATGTTTACCCTAGGTTCACTGACAGGTTTGGTTACTTTTGCGAATGTATTAAGTTATCTTATCAAGCACTTTAAAAAAGTTACCTATGCGTCTATTTTAGGTTTTATTGTGGGTTCCTTAGGTGTCGTTTGGCCTTGGAAAGAAAAGATGTACGCTATAGATACTAATGGTGCTTTTTTAATTGACCGTAATGGCAATCAAATTGTGGCTACCTACAAACGCTTCTTACCAGAACTTTCAGCCGATACCTACTGGGCAATTTTCTATATTTTTGTGGGTGTAATCATGGTGTTATCTTTAGAAATTTATGGAACAAAAACAAAAAGAGATAAACTGGTTCGGACTTCTGGGAAGGAACATTGAATATTCCTTTTCAAGAACCTACTTTGCAGATAAGTTTGAAAAACAGCAACTACATCAATGTCGTTATGTGAACTTTGATGTACAAGATATTGATCAATTATACTCCATTTTTGAACAATATCCCAACCTGAAAGGGTTCAATGTTACCATTCCCTACAAACAAGCCATCATTCCTTTCCTTAATAAAATTGCAGATAATGCAAAGGAAATTGGAGCTGTCAATTGCGTGAAAGTAACACCACAAGGTCTAGAAGGTCATAACACTGATGCTTTCGGATTTCAAACAGCTACTGAAAAAATACTTCAACCCCACCATAAAAAAGCATTAATTCTTGGCACAGGTGGAGCTTCAAAGGCCGTGAAATATGCACTAAAAAAAATGGGGATTGCCTTTCAATTGGTATCTAGAAAACCACAAGATGGAGAATTTCGGTATGAAGATTTAAATCAAAGCATTTTTAATGAGTTTCAAATCATAATCAATACTACTCCTTTGGGAACATATCCTAACATTGAAGAGTGTCCACCTATCTCCTACTCTTTCTTCAATGAATACCACTTAGCGATGGATCTCATCTACAATCCGAAAAAAACACTTTTTTTGAAAAGTGCAGAAGCGAATGGAGCTACAATTCTCAATGGCCTTGATATGCTCATACATCAAGCCGAGAAGAGTTGGGAGCTATGGAATCGTTAAAATTTAATACTTTAAAGGTTGTAATAACTCTATTCAAAGATGTTATCAAAATGTTTTATTCATGCTGAGGGTTTGTATTTATAAGGACTTTTAGTATCTTTCGCATCTTAATTGTGTGAACAAAAAAAATTAACATGTTAGAAGAAAAGAATGATAACCTGTCTCCTGAAAATCAAGAGGCAGATGGAATCCAAGAGAACAAAAAAGTTTCTTTAGAAAACCAGCAGGAATCATCGAAAACAGCAAATGAAGTTGAAATTATCGAGGATGTAGAGGATGAAACTGTTGCAGAAGAAATTCAAAATGAAATTGAAATGGCTGTGGAGCCAACTCCAGTAGAAGTACCCATTGAAGAGGTTGTTTCAGAGGATATTGATAATGAAGTCATTGAAGAACCAGCGGCTGAAGTAGAAGCCATCAATGAAACTGAAACCAAAGATGAGTCTAAACCAGTAGAAGAACCCATTGAAGAGGTTATTTCAGAGGCTATTGTTGATGAAGTCATTGAAGAACCAGCGGCTGAAGTAGAAGCCATCAATGAAACTGAAACCAAAGATGAGTCTAAATCAGTAGAAGAACCCATTGAAGAGGTTATTTCAGAGGCTGTTGTTGATGAAGTCATTGAAGAACCAACGGCTGAAGTAGAAGCCATCAATGAAGCTGAAACCAAAGATGAGTCTAAACCAGTAGAAGAACCCATTGAAGAGGTTGTTGTAGAAGCAATTGTCAATGAAGTCGTTGAAGAACCAGCTACTGTAGTGGTTTTAGAAGAAGTGCAACAAGTTTCAGAATATGAAGAATTGCAAACATCTACCGAAGAAGAGGCAAAACCCGAAATACATACAGTTGCAACAGCTGATAATAATCAGAACGATAAAGCTCTTAACGACATTGAGGCTTCCAATGCTGAAGAAAGTGAAGATGAATCCTTAAAAGACCGTCATCACTTACCTGAAGTGGATTACACCACGCTTGATATGGATACTCTAGTAAATGCATTAGAGGAATTAAGTGCTGTTGAAAAAGTAATGTCGGTGAAAGACCATGTCGAAGAAATCAAAAAGGAATTCCTTTCACAGTACCACCATTTTATTGAAGATAAAAAAGTGGAGTTTCAAAATGAAAATCCTGATTCTACAGAAGAATTTGAATACCACTTCCCTCTAAAAGTGAAGTTTGATCAACTTTATAAAGATTATAGAACCCGAGTAAATACGCATTTCAAAAGTCTACAAAATAATTTGAAGGCCAATCTTGAAAAAAGAGAAGCTATTGTTGAAGAGATTAAAAACCTTATCAATCCTCAGGAAAATATTAAAGATACGCTCAAGCATTTTAATGAACTTCGTGATCAGTGGAAATCCATTGGTCCAATTCCAAGAGATAAATACAACCACGTTTGGAATAACTATCATTTCCATGTTGAAAATTTCTACGATTATCTTCACCTAGATCGAGAAGCTCGTGATTTAGATTTTAAACACAACCTTGAGCTAAAGCTGAAAATCATTGAACGAGTGAAAGAACTCGTTAGTGAAGAAGACATTGTCAAAGCTTTCCGCGAACTTCAGGATTTGCATAAAATTTGGAAAGAAGATATCGGACCTGTGGACCGTGAACATCGTGAGGCCATCTGGACAGAATTTAGTGAACTGACCAAACAAATGCACGACAAACGTGAACAATTGTATGGAACCATTCGCGAAAGAGAAAATGAAAACCTTAAAAAGAAAGAGGAAATCATTACTGCCATTCAATCACTAGCCACAGAAAAAGCAAACAATCATTCTCAGTGGCAAAAACTAATGGAAAAAGTGGAAGCGGCTCGAAAAGATTTTTTTGCTGTTGGTAAAGTACCCGCAGAAGTCAATGAAGATACTTGGACAGCATTTAAAAATGCAGTTCGAGATTTCAATGCCAATAAAAATAATTTTTACAAGGAAATTAAAAGAGAACAAAACGAAAACTTGTCTAAGAAAATGGAGTTGGTTGAAAAAGCCAACAGTTTAAAAGACGCCGAAGATTTCGAAGCTACCACTCCTATTATGAAGCAAATTCAAGAGGAATGGAAATCTATTGGACATGTACCAAGAAAGTTTTCTGATAAAATCTGGAGTGACTTTAAAACTGCATGTAACCACTATTTTGACCGATTAAAATCTCAAAAAACAGAACTAAACTCTGACGAATTGGATGCCTTTAATAAAAAGAAAGAGTATCTCGTTGCTTTGAGAGAATTTCAGTTAATTGGTGATCATAAAACAGATTTAGACGCTATCAAAGCCCATATTGAAGCTTGGAAAAGCTTTGGAAAGGTACCTTTTACCAGAAGACATATTGAAGGAAAGTTCAATCGTATTCTTGATGTACTGTTCCAAAAGTTAAGTTTGAGTAAGAAAGATTCAGAAATGCTTCGATTTAATAACAAGTTAGATCAATTGGCAGAAAATGATGATAGTCGTAAAATTGAAAACGAAAAAATCTTCATCATTCGTAAAATTGAAGAATTAAAAAGTGAAATTTTCCAATTGGAAAACAATATTCAATTCTTTGCCCATGCTAAAGATGATAACCCATTGGTAAAAGAGGTTAGAAAAAACATTGATAGACACAAAGAAGAGCTCACTACTTGGGAGCTCAAACTCAGAAAACTAAGAGAACTATAAAAACGAAGGCTGTCCATTTTGACAGCCTTTTTTTGGACTGATAATTATCATTTTTTACAAAGATTTTACCTTCTACATTTGCTTTGTATTTTACTTTCAATTATAAGAAGTTAAGAGGAAACATTTAAAAAGCTTCTTAACTTTTTATCTTTAAAACATATAGCAAATGTCTCTGATTCAAAAATATAACGTCCCCGGACCCAGATATACCAGTTATCCAACGGTTCCCTATTGGGAAGAGGAGGCTTTTACTAAAGACCTCTGGAAAGCAACCCTCATTCGTTCGTTTCATGAAAGTAATACCAAAGAAGGGATTAGTTTGTATATACACCTCCCCTTTTGCGAAAGTTTGTGTACGTTTTGCGGCTGCAACAAACGTATTACGAAGCAACATGATGTGGAACTTCCGTATATTAATGCCTTGTTGAAAGAATGGCAGCTTTATTGTGAATTACTACCTAAAAAACCTGTCATTAAGGAAATTCATTTAGGCGGTGGTACTCCCACTTTTTTCTCAACTGAACATTTGGAGCTTCTTATCAATGGCTTGTTTGAAAATGCAGATAAAGCAGAACATTATGAATTTAGTTTTGAAGGACATCCCAATAACACTACTCGAGAACATTTGCAAACGTTGTATGATGTAGGGTTTAGAAGAGTGAGCTTTGGAGTACAAGACTATTCAGAAAAAGTGCAAACTGCTATTCACAGAATACAACCCTTTCACAATGTGGCTAAAGTTACTTTTTGGGCTCGTGAAATTGGCTATACCTCAATTGGGCACGATTTGGTGTTTGGTCTCCCCTTTCAAACTGTGGAAGATGTAATGGATACTATCGATAAAACCAATTCCCTTCAACCTGACCGCTTGGCATTTTATAGCTATGCACATGTGCCTTGGATCAAAGGAAATGGACAACGAGGTTTTAAAGATGAAGATGTACCCAAAGACGATGAAAAACGAAGACTTTACGAAATTGGAAAAATGCGTCTGGCTGAAAATGGTTACCATGAGGTTGGGATGGATCACTTTGCACTAGCTACTGACAGTATCTATGAATCCTTTCAAAACCATGCTTTGCATCGCAATTTTATGGGCTATACAGCTACTAAAACCCAGGTGATGATTGGTCTAGGGGTTTCCTCTATTAGCGATAGCTGGTATAGTTTTGCTCAAAACATAAAAAATTTGGAAGAGTATTATGATGCCCTTGCTCAGAATGAGTTGCCAGTCTACCGCGGACATATTTTGACAGAAGAAGACCTTATCATCAGAAAGCATATCTTGAATCTCATGTGCCGATTTGAAACACACTGGGATTATTACGGAACGTTTTTCTCAGAACTACATGAGGTTTTAAAAAGTCTTCATGAAATGGAAGCTGATGGACTTGTTCTTGTGACACCTAATGCTCTATATGTTACAGAAAAAGGACGACCTTATGTTAGAAATATCTGTATGGCTTTTGACTTAAGACTCAAACGTAAAGCACCCCATACAAAGTTGTTTTCAATGACGGTATAGGAAAAAAAAGTGAGAAGTTAGTCCCGACTATTTGGAAAGAATTTATAACATTCTAAGAAATTTTGGGAATAATTTAAAAAACATTACGAAAATAGTTTCGATGCACTATTAATGCACTATCCATGAAGTATCCATGAAGTATCCATGAAGTATCCATGAAGTATCGTCGGAGTATCATCGAAGTATGGTGCAGTCTGCATTGGTTTTTGTAGTTAGATTTTTGAAGCTGATTTGCTGGTTAATTTTCATTTGAATGATGGGTAACGGAATGCCGATAAATTTAAGTTTGGGCATTGTAACCTTTTTCTATTGAGAAACTTTCAGACAGAGCAAAATACTTGACTGACATTTGCATAGCGAAAATTAACTAATTGTCTGTCGATTTTGCAAATACCGAAGCCAAACACTTATATTAAATTTAAGTGCGGTCAGGCGTAGTTATTTATTATTTGTATTTTCTATTTTTAAAATTGGCAACTCAATTGTAAATATTGTCCCTTTGTCTTTACCTTTACTTTTTACATTTACGTTTCCTCCGTGACTTTTTGCAATTTCTTTGGCTATCCATAAACCAAGTCCTGTAGACGTTTCATTACCTGTCGGTTTCGCACTTAACTTACTAAACTGTTTAAAAGCATTATTCATATCTTCAATCGTCATTCCCTGCCCTTTATCTTTTACTTCTAAAATCACCTTTTCTCCCTTTTTCTCCAAAACTACACTAATGTTTTTGCCACTTGGAGAAAATTTGATGGCATTACTTAAAAAATTATCTATCAATTCTGATAATCTTGTTTTATCTCCATTAAAAAGTATATTCGCTTCTACTGAACTTTCAATTTTCTGTTGTTTTTTTGTTGCTAAGACCGTATTAGTTGATATTACCCTGTTAGTAAGCTCAGAAAGATCAAAAAGCTCAAATCTATAAATAACATCTTTTGACAAATTTTTAGAATACGTCAAAAAGCTATCTACTGCCTCCATGCTTTTGTCTGCTGCAAATTTTATCATATCCCATACTTCTTCTATTTCATCAAAATTTCCTTTTTGTTCTTTTATTATATCTACTAAAGCGGGTATGTTACAAACTGCACTACGGACATCGTGCGTTATCATATAAGCCATTTTATTTTGTGAATTTATGGCCAAACGAGCCATCAGACGCAATTCTAACTGTTCAATCACAACATAGGCTAAATCTTCTAATATCTGTTGTTCCGTATTATTTAGGGTTCTAGGCTCTTTGTCAAGTACGCAAAGCGTCCCCAAGTTGTAACCGTTTGAAGTTGTTAAAGGAACTGCAGCATAAAATCTTAGACCAAATTCACTTGTTACTAATGAATTTTTAAGTGTTCTGGGGTCTTTTAGAGCATTTTCTACCATATAAAAATCCTTAGAAAAAATCGCTGATGCACATAGCCCTTCTTCTCTAGGTATTTGCTGAACATTCAGTCCAAATGCTGACTTGAACCAAATTCTGTCAGTATCTACTAAAGATACAATGGCAATTGGCACGTTTAATAACTTTGCTACTAATTTTACTATACGGTCGTATGTTCCGTCTGGTGGAGTATCCAAGATGTCATACTTCCTAAGTGCTTCTACTCTTTTTATCTCTTCTTCTGTTGTCATTGTTATTTTATATGCCTAACGTTTTGGGCTATGGTTTGTTGCATTGGTTAAGCAATAAATTTAGTAAATAAACACCAACCTATAAAAGATAAGACAATTCCACTTTCTATAAGCATCACTTTCTTCCAGTTTTTTATGAACCTTTTGAGAAGTAAGTCGACTATTAAAATGCCAGTGGCAAATCCATTTAATAACAAAACTAATAACCATCCCCAACCTAGTCCGTCAGGTTCGTTAAAGAAAATTTGTATTGCCCAAATGTTTGAAACAATCAATAAAATCAGTAATGGTATTATTCTATCTAAGATTTTCATCAGCTTGCAGGTAACTAGTAAATCACATTAAATATATCCAACTTTTTAATTCCATGATACCACGTAATCAAGTTTTTGCTGATGATTATCACCAATCTAGCTATTGCTATTTTCAGGTTTGCTTTCCAATAAAAAAAAGCCCGTACATCACGGGCTTATCTTTACTTGAATTACTGCCTTTTACGGATTCACAATCATTGGAGATTTTCCATCGGTGATGATGACCTTGGCATTGTTGGAGCGGCTTAACTCGCGGAAGGCTTCAATGGATTGATATTGAATCAATAGCGGTGATAAACTTTCGTTGATGATGCGTTGGGCATCGCGAATACCTTCGGCTTGAACGCGTTTTCTGTCGGCTTCTTTTTCTTCACGTTTCACCACAAACTCCATTTGCTGGAACTCTTGCTCGGCTCTGAGTTTGTCTTCAATGGCAGACGATAATCGTTCAGGGAGCATAATGCTTTTTAGTAACACGGCTTCAATTTGAAATCCTTTTTGGTTTAGGATTTTATTCATGTTGTTTTGAATGGATTTTTCAATTTCATTACGCTTTAAACTGTGCATGTCTTTGGCAAAATATTCAGCGGAAATATTGGCTGCGGAGGAACGCAACGTATTAATTAATATGTCTCTTTCAAAGTGTTTTCCGATGTCTTCGATGATGGTCATGGCTTGTTCACGTTCGATGCGGTATAAGACCGAAACTTCAGAACGAATGGTGAGTCCTTCTTTGGAAGGAAGCAACAGCACTTGTTCTACGTTTACGGTTCTCACAGGTACTTTCAAATAGGTTGTGGTTATGGGGTTAAAAAGACGGACACCGTCATCAACGGGTTTGCCAACTAGTTTTCCGAATCGTTGTTTTACGCCCACTTCACCGGGACGAATAATGGCACAGCTACTGAGCATAAGAACGGATAAGACGAACGTCAAAATAATGGTAACTTGTTTCATAGCGTTTTGTTTTTATTTTTGAATGAATGTTAAAAATACTCACAATTTTTAAGCCCTCCCAAGGTTTTAAAAGGTCTTTAGGAGAAGTTTAACGGCACTTTAAGAAGTCTTTTTTATTTGAGAATGATTTATAGTTTTTTGAAATGTGATACCTTAGTGTTTTAAAATGAACTCCTATGAAAAAAACACTTCTCCTCCTGTGCAGTTTTAGTGTACTCTCGGTCTTTGGACAAGATGTTACTGTTGTTTTAAATCCTGATATGAAGGTGAACACCCAGCACCAAGTAACCATAAATGGAAATCGTATCAATTATACTGTGGAAACGGGTACGCAACCTGTGTGGGATGCCTCCGGCAAACCAATAGCATTTTTGCATTACAACTACTATACCCGCAATGAAGTGAAAGACCGTGCAGACCGACCTTTATTGATTTCGTTTAATGGTGGGCCCGGTTCGGCATCGGTGTGGATGCATCTGGCGTATACGGGTCCGAGAATCTTAAAGATAGACGATGAAGGCTATCCC
>JBKBOP010000041.1:0-16906 GCA_046293575.1 Flavobacterium sp.
ATAGCTTTTTCTCCCAACATTTTATAGTAGAGAAATTGTTTTTTGACACTTTCCAAGTAATTAGTTTTCGTTTCCATCAAACAACCCATTTAAAATGATTTTAATGCCTTTCCACATTAAGTAAACGGAAACAATACAAATGGAAATCCCAACTGCCAAAACAATGTAATGCACCCATGTATGCTTGTTCATAAATGCATTGTGAATGACAATTGGCCCCAAAAACATTAAGGGAATTGCACCCAGTGAGAATTTTAGACCTTTAATTATAGTGTCTTTGTTGTGCATAAATATCTATATTTTTTGTCTCTATACCTGTAAACTGCGACTGTAAACTGTGACTGTCTACTGCGACTGAAAACTCTCTATTGCTTTCCTCACACTTCCATACTTCTCTAATAAAACTCCTGCCTCTTCATAACTCACCGGAATTTCACTCATTATCATTCGAACACCTCGGTCAACTAGTTTATTATTACTCAATTGCATATCCACCATCTTGTTACCTTTGACTCTTCCCAATTGAATCATCACCGCAGTAGAAATCATGTTCAACACTAGTTTTTGAGCCGTGCCTGCTTTCATTCGAGAACTTCCAGTAACGAACTCTGGACCTACAACAACTTCAATTGGAAATTGAGAAACTTTTGCAAGCGGACTCCCCATATTACAAGTGATACAACCCGTTAGTATATTATTTTGATTGCATTTCTCTAAACCACCAATGACGTATGGGGTGGTTCCCGAAGCAGCAATACCAATGACAACATCGTTTTGATTGATATTGAATTCAGACAAATCTTTCCAAGCTTGTTCAGTGTCGTCTTCAGAAAATTCAACTGCCTTTCGGATGGCTTGGTCACCACCAGCAATAATTCCAACCACCAAATCAAAAGGAACACCAAAAGTGGGTGGACATTCAGAGGCATCAACGACACCTAAACGTCCGGAAGTACCTGCACCAATATAGAATAAACGTCCACCCGATTTCATTTTTTCAATAACGGCCAACACCAAACGTTCAATGTGTGGTAATGCTTTTTCCACCGCTAAAGGAACCGTTTGATCTTCTCGGTTGATGTTTTGCAAAAGCTCGGAAACCGACATGTGTTCCAAGTTTTGGTATTGGGAAACTTCTTCGGTGGTTTTGGTGAAAGACATAAATTTAAAATTCTCTCAAAGATAAGGAATTTTCAATTTTTTTAATGCAAGAAATAGTTAATGCGAGTGTCCCATTTCCATTACGTAGGCCAAGATAAAACCTAACAAAATCATAGAGATTTTAGCCAAATTAAATTTATGCCCTTCATTACTTTCAAAAATGATGGTAGAAGAGATATGAAATAAAATCCCCACCACCACTGCGGATATTTCTTTAGAAAAATGTTGTGCAAAATGCCATTGATCGGCGATAAAGGTTCCCAATGGGGTCATAATCGCAAACACTAACATGAAACCTAAAATGAGGTGTTTGGGCATTTTAGCATTCACAAAAAATAAGGTTAAAATAATGGCAATAGGGAAGTGGTGCACAGCAATGCCATAGGCAAGGTTGAGATTTTCATTGATGGGAAAACCTTCCAATAAGGCGTGAATACACAAACTGACGAATAACAACCAAGGTATTTGATGTAATTCTTTGTTTTCATCGGTGTGCACGTGCACATGACCATGTTCGGCCCCTTTTGAAAAAAATTCCAAGACAATTTGAAGTAAGATACCAACCATAATAAATACTCCCACAGGAATCTGCACATGCTCATGTCCTTCGTGGTTATGATGATGATGACCGTTTTCAAACAATCCTGGAAGCAAGTGCAAAACAGTTAATGATAGTAGAAAAGCACCACTAAAGGCCAATAGTAATTTGATGTTTTTCTTTTTTTGAGGTTTGGCCAAAAGACCAATGGCAGCTCCAATGACTACTGCCAAAAAAGTAACAATATATTCCATTTATTTGAAAATCATAATGAGACGTTCGGATTGATTTTTATAAAATTTACGGAGTTTATAATCTCCAAAAACATCAAGTAAATAGATGCCCGCTTCTTCCATCATTTCTTCAAAATCAGACAGGCGAAGTGCTTTCACTTTTTCAGTAAAATGAAAATTTTGACCATTGTCAGAAAATGTAATTTCTTTGAAAATATGACTGTCTTTTAGATATCTTGTGATATTGAAGATAATACCGTCTACTTCTTTAGTTTCCTCTGGAATGAGGTTTTCAAGTACATAATCCACATTCATAAAATCAATCACAGCAAAACCATATTCGGTTAAACTATCTCTGATGGCTATTAGAGTAGTGAGATTATCAGTATCATTCTCGAAATAACCAAAACTCGTAAACAAATTAAAAATGGCATCAAATTTATCTTCAAATGGATTTCTCATATCATGCACCTCAAAATGAAGTGTTGGATTTTCAAAAACCATGGCCTCTCTAATACTGTTGACTGATAAATCTGCACCAGTAACTTCATATCCCAATGTGTTTAAATAGACAGAATGCCTTCCTTTTCCACAAGCTAAATCTAAAATTTTTGCACCTTCGGGAAGATTGAGATACGAAGTGAGGTTGTCCATAAATATCCCAGCTTCTGAATAATCTCTGTCTTTATATAAAATATGATAATAAGGAGTATCAAACCATGAGGCATACCAAAGCGGTGTCACTTCTTTACTATTTGAATTTTGTAAATCGTTTAAGGGTTGGGTTGGTAAATTGTTTTCTAACATTAATCTTTATTCATCGTTATCGACCTGCAAATTTAGTTTATTTTTGCCCCAATTGTAAGTGCTATGAATCTAATTTCATAAATCTTCAATTTGAATTAATCGTATCTGATGGAAAATTTTAAAATGATAGCCAAAACCCTCTTTGGTTTAGAGGAGGTACTTGCTAAAGAACTTCAACAACTAGGAGCACAAAAAATACAAACAGGTGTACGTTCAGTAAGCTTTTATGGAGACAAAGGGTTTATGTATAAAGCGAATATTTCTTTGCGTACAGCCTTAAAAATTCTAAAGCCTATTCACCAATTTAAAGTTATTAATGATAATAGTTTATATAAAGGGATTTCAACGTTAAATTGGGGAGATTTCATAAGTGAAAACCAAACTTTTGTGGTGGATGTCACTTTGTTTTCTGAGGTGTTCAATAATTCTCAATTCGTAGCTTTAAAAACGAAAGATGCGATTGTGGATCAATTTAGAGAAAAAACAGGGGTGAGACCAAGTATTGATAAGGACTTCCCTGATTTACGTATTCATGTACATATTGATAGAGATGTGTGCACGGTTTCATTAGACACTTCGGGAAGTTCATTGCACCAAAGAGGCTATCGCTCGGCCACGAATATAGCTCCAATCAACGAGGTGTTGGCCGCAGGGATGTTAATACTTTCCGGCTGGGATGGTAATTCCCATTTTCTTGATCCCATGTGTGGAAGTGGAACTTTCTTAGCCGAGGCTGCGATGATAGCCTGTAATATTCCCGCCAACATCAACCGTAAAGAGTTTGCTTTTGAGAAATGGAAAGATTGGGATAATGATTTATTTGATCAAATTATTGATAGTTTGATGAAAAGAACACGAGAATTCCATTATACAATTAAGGGATATGACAAAGCCCCAAGTGCCGTTAGAAAGGCCCAAGACAATATTCAGAATGCCAATTTGGAAGATTATGTCAGCATAGAACAAAAAAACTTTTTTGAAACTGATAAGGAGTCCGAGGGTCCGTTGCACATGGTTTTTAATCCGCCTTATGGTGAACGATTGGAAGTAGATATAGAACGATTTTATCGTGAGATAGGTGATACTTTTAAAAAGAGTTACCCCAACACCCATGCTTGGTTTATCACAGCCAATTTAGAAGCTTTAAAATTTGTGGGCTTAAAACCTTCCCGAAAAATTAAACTCTTTAACGGAAAGTTGGAAGCTCGATTGGTAAAATATGAAATTTATGAAGGGAGTAAACGAACGAAGTTTCAGAATAGAGAGAATATTTAATAGATTTCTTCAAGAAGTTCGATTATTTGAATTTTAAAAATTGGAATAGTTTCAAAAATAGTTTCCTATACAAAATTTAAGTCAACAGAGAAATATTCATGAACAATAAAGTTTCTCATAGACTTTGCACCTCGCCAATCAATTTTAGGTTTATGAAGTTTAAATTCCTCATCAATTTTCGCTACTGCTTCACCGATAACTATAAAGTTTTTTAAAACAGCATCTTGTTTGAGCCAATCAGAAAGAAATTCATCTTTAGAATAGGTTTTAACAACCAATTCTAATTTCTCAATTGCATCAAGAATGTGAAGAAAATATAACTTATTGGAATCAGCTTTCATAAAAATAGGTAGATTCCTTTAGAACTTTTTCTTTTATGAATTTGTTTAAGCCATTTTCTGATATTAAATCTACCTTTTTGTTAAGTCTTACTTCTAAATCGTCATGAATTTTGGCAAGCGTAAAAAGTCCAATGGGTTTGTGTAAAGCAAATAAAATATCAATATCACTGCTTTCTTTTTCTTCATTTCTGGCAAAAGAACCAAAAAAACCAATACGTTTTGGGTTGTAAGGTTTTAAAATATCAATGATAATTTGTATTTGATTTTTTGATAACATACTACAAATGTAATGAAATTAAAATTACAGATTATAATATGTTTACCCCTTCATTAAAGACTTTTGATATGTGTGATTCAAATCTAATTCTTGTCTTTGAATATGAATTTATTACTTCATTTAAGACATTTTCAGCAATATTAGATCCCTTACACAAAGCAAATATCGACGGTCCTGATCCCGAAATACCACAACCCAAGGCTCCGTGTTCTAAAGCTATTTTTTGCACTTCTTCAAAACCGGGGATGAGTGCTTTTCGATAGGGTTCCGCGACAACATCCACCAGACATCTTCCCATCAATTCAAAGTCATATGTATGCAACGCATGAACAAATCCGGATAAATTTCCCCATTGGGTGATGGCAGTTTTTAAGGCGAGTTCCTTGGGTAAAACTAATCTGGCATCAGCAGTTTTTACTTCAATTTGAGGGTGAACAATCACGACATAAAGTTCTTCGGGTACAGGTAAAGAAAGCACCTCCAAAGGTTCATATCCTCTAACAAGTGTAATACCGCCCAAAATGGCAGGAGCCACATTATCGGCATGATAACTACCACTAGCTAAAAATTCTCCTTCCATAGCAAAGAGAATCAACTCCCTACGGCTAAAGGGCTTTCCTAAAAGTTCATTAATACCCACTACAGCTCCGGCAGCACTCGCCGAGCTGCTCCCGATACCGCTTCCCGCTTTAATTTTTTTATGGATTTCCATTTCAAATCCAAACTCCAAATCTAGAGTTTGCAACAAAGCCATTCCGGCTACTCCGGCTACGTTTTTTTCAATTTCTAGAGGTAAATCAGCACCGGTGATTTTGGTAATGCGAAGTCCTTTTTTAGGTGATTTTCGAATGATCATTTCATCGCCGATGCCTTCTAAACACAAACCCAACACATCAAATCCGCAGGAGAGATTGGCTACAGTGGCCGGGCAAAAAAGTTTGATTTCATTCATGGCTTCCATTTAAACATTTCCAATTCTAATCACATCGGCAAAAATACCAGAAGCTGTTACAGCGGCACCTGCTCCGGCACCTTTAATGATTAAAGGTTGGTCCACATATCGATCGGTGAAAAATTCCACAATATTGTCTTTTCCTTCCAAATTGTAAAACGGACTTTCTTTGGGGATAAATTGCAGTCCAACACTGGCCTTACCTTGGTCAAATTTAGCAACAAACTTGATTCGGGAGTCTTTTGATTTGGCTTCTTGTAGCAAAGCATCAAAATGGGAGGCATGTTTTTTCAGTGAA
The DNA here is from genome assembly GCA_046293575.1 of Flavobacterium sp. Lineage (GTDB taxonomy): Bacteria > Bacteroidota > Bacteroidia > Flavobacteriales > Flavobacteriaceae > Flavobacterium. The sequence continues at coordinate 5,883 of JBKBOP010000041.1, forward strand.
GCAAAGAAGTCTTCATTCGTTTTGGTCTCCATACATTCCACTGGCAAGAATGAATTATTTTCAATATCGTCCATTTCCATATGATAGCCGCTTTCGCGAATGAGAATTAGGATTTTTCGAGCTACATCTACACCACTCAAATCGATCTTTGGATCGGGTTCGGTAAACCCTTGAACCCCTGCTTCTTTTACTACTTCTTCAAAGGAATAGGTTTCACTGAAATTATTAAAAATAAAATTTAAACTCCCCGACAATACCGCCTGAATTTTATGTACTCGATCTCCAGAAGCAATTAAATGTTTTAATGTGTCGATAATGGGTAGTCCTGCACCTACATTGGTTTCAAATAAAAAGGGAGCATTGTATTTTCGTGATAAGCGTTTCAGATTGGCATAGTTTTCAAATTTTGAAGAACATGCAATTTTATTACAAGTGACCACCGCTATATTTTTTCTAAGAAAGTGTTCATAAGTTTGTGACACAGCCTCATTTGCCGTTATATCTACAAAAATGCTGTTTCTAAGGTTTAATTCATTTGTCTTTTCTATAAAGACATCGCGATTAGTTGTTTGTCCTCCTTGAAGTTGATCTTTCCAATCTTTGAGTGAAATGCCTTCTTCATCAAACAACATGGTTCTGGAGTTGGAAAGGGCAATCACTCGGACGTTAATTTTTAAATTTTCTTTTAAGAATTTTTTTTGTTGATGGATTTGTTCGATGAATTTTTCACCCACATTACCAACACCCATGACAAACAAGTTCAATTGTTTGGTTTGTTCTTCAAAGAATCTTTCGTGAAGTGCATTTAGTGCTTTTTTGACATCATTTTCTTGAATCACCACCGAGATATTTCGTTCGGACGCACCTTGGGCAATGGCTCTGATATTTACATTGTTTTTGCCAAGTGTACTGAACATCTTGCCACTAATTCCCTGGTGATTTTTCATTTGCTCTCCCACCAAGGCAACAATGCAAAGATCTTTTTCTACCAAACAAGGTTGGATTTTTTGTTGAGTAATTTCTAATTCGAAAATAAAATCGATAGCGGTCTTTGCTAATGCTGCATCTGCATTCAAAATACCTATGCAGATGGAATGTTCGGATGAAGCCTGAGTAATAAATATAACGTTGATTTGTTGTTGCGACAGTACCTCAAACAATCGTTTAGAAACTCCAGCAACGCCCACCATACCAGAACCTTCAAGGGTAAGTAAGGCAATTTTATCAATATGCGAAATCCCTTTGATGGGATTACCGTTGGTATCAGAATCTTTTGATATGTAGGTTCCGAAAGATTCGGGTTCAAAGGTGTTTTTAATCCAAATAGGAATGTTTTTATTCAAGACGGGCTGAATAGTGGGAGGATACAAAACTTTGGCTCCAAAATGCGAAAGTTCCATAGCTTCCTCATAGCTGATTTTTTGAATGGCTTTGGCTTGTTTAACTAATTTTGGATTGGCCGTATACATGCCGCTCACATCAGTCCAGATTTCAAGTTCTTTCACGTCCAAAGCCGCGGCCACAATAGCAGCTGTGTAATCAGAACCTCCTCGGCCTAAAGTAGTGGTCTGACCATTTTCTGTGGCAGCAATAAATCCTGGAATTAAAGTAATTCTTGCAGAAGAAGACTCAAAATAGGATTTGATTTTGGCGTTAGTGATTTTAAATTTAACTTCGGCCTTCCCAAATTGTGCGGTTGTAGTAATCAATTCCCGACTATCCTTAAAGACGGTGTCAGGAGCATGTTGTTTTAATGATTCTGCAATAATATAAGAGGATAGCAATTCACCAAAACTTACAATCATGTCGGAGGTTCTTGGTGTCAATTCGCCTAATAAATAACAACCTTCCAATAAGGTTTCCAGTAGAGCGATATTCTTTTTGGTATGATGTAAAAGTGCCGCCTGTTGGTTTTGATCTACCAAATCTTTGATAGCTTCCACATGTTTCTTTTCAATGGCTAAAGTGACAGAACGATAGTCATCATTTTTTTCTGCAGCCAAGGCTGCTGCCTGCAACAATAAGTCGGTTACTCCACTAAAAGCTGAAACCGCTACGATTATACGTTCGCTTTTTGACTTATTTAGCACAATGTCTATAACACGTTTAATATTTTGAGCGTGAGCCACTGAAGTGCCCCCGAATTTTAATACTCTCATGATTTTTGGATTTTAGGAAATGGATGTTGTCGTATTCTCACGAATAATTGAAATAGGATGATATGTACATATTATACCCCAAATGGGGTAGTGGTAGTAGCAGTTGAAGTGGTTACAATAACCAAGAGAGATTCAACTCTAAAAATATTGAAAGGAAAAAGGTCAATCAATGCATTCATATGAACCAAATGTAATAAATTTACATAAATCTTTAACAGATTTTTAATTTTTACGAATCTTTAAAGGATTTCTTGATTTTACTGAAAAATGAAAATTTTTGATGCCCATACGACCAAAGAAGTTGACAGATTAACAATCGAGCGTCAAATGATTGAATCAGTAGACTTGATGGAACGTGCTGCCTTTGAGGTCTTTTTATGGTTGGTTAGACGTTTTGGATATGATCAACGTACCTTTCATGTGTTTTGTGGAGTTGGGAATAATGGGGGAGATGGACTGGCCGTTGCACGAATGCTTCATAAATCCGGATTTCTAGTAGCTGTCTATAAAGTGGCTTTTTCCAGTCAAAAATCAAACGATTATCAAATCAATGAGCTTCGGTTACAAGAGGTTGGGGTTGATATCATTAGCTTACAAGAACATTTTGAATTTCCAAATATTGGCAAACAAGATGTGATCATAGATGCCATTTTTGGAATTGGATTGACACGAGAGCCGGCTACATGGATACAACAACTTATTCAGTCGATAAATGAATCTGACAATACAGTTGTCGCCATTGATGTGCCTTCGGGTTTGTTTTTAGAACAACCTACGAGCCATGCGGTCCAAGCCGATGTGGTGTTGACCTTTGAAGTGCCTAAATTGGCTTTTTTTCTTCCTGATAATCAAAATTATATTCAGTCGTTTGAATTACTGAAGATTGATTGGGATCAGGACGCTTTGAACGAGGCTAACTCGATAATAACCTACAATGACTTGACATCTATCATGGTTTTATACCGTCCCGTTCCTCGTTTTGCTCACAAAGGGACTCAGGGACATGCAGTCATTATTGGAGGAAGTTATGGTAAGATGGGAGCAGTGGTTCTGGCCTCCAAAGCAACGTTGAGAGCCGGTTGTGGATTGTCAACTGTTTTTATTCCTAAGTGTGGGTACGAAATACTTCAATCTACTGTTCCAGAAGTAATGGTCATAACCGATGACGAAGAACAACAAATATCTTCAATTCATTTAGATTTCATACCCAATGCCATTGGTATAGGTATGGGAATGGGTCAAAAGCCAGAAACAGTAACTGCTTTTGAATATTTTTTAAAGCATAATTCTGTACCACTAGTGATTGATGCAGATGGCTTAAATATTTTGGCTTCAAGCCCTGAGTTACATCAGAATATTCCAAAGGGTTCCATTTTGACTCCACATCCAAAAGAATTAGAGCGACTAATCGGCAAATGGACAAATGATTTTGAAAAGCTTGAAAAAGCTAAGGCCTTTTCAAAAACCTATCATGTAATTATGGTTTTAAAAGATGCTTACACTTTTATAATTGACGGAGAATATTTATATGTTAATTCATCTGGAAATCAAGCCTTAGCTACGGGTGGGAGTGGAGATGTGTTGGCGGGTATCTTAACAGGGTTATTAGCTCAGGGTTATGATGCCTTGGCGGCGGCTCAACTGGGCGTGTTTCTTCATGGTAGAACGGCTGAATTAGCGTTGGAGGATATGAATCATGAGAGTTTTTTGGCTTCTGATATAATACATTTTTTGGGAAAAGCTTTTAAAGAGTTACAAGCGTAAAAAAGCCGGATTTTATTCCGGCTCAATTTTCTATTGAAGTTTATAAATCTAGCTCTTCTAACATTCCTTTCAACTTTTCATCTGATGGTCTGGGAGCATCAGCAGAAATAATCTTACCTTCGGTATCAATCATAATAAATCTGGGTATGCCATCAATTGCATATTGCTTTACAAAATCAGAGCTCCAGTCTTTGTCGGCAATGAGTTGAACTCCCTTTAATTCTTTAGTTTTAATCATTTTTGACCATTTGTCTTTGTCTTTATACTCATCTATAGAGATACTAACAAATTCGATATTTTTATTGTGATAGGCTTTTTCTAACTCTTTTAGGGCAGGAATTTCAGCAATACAAGGTCCGCACCAAGTGGCCCAGACATCTATGTAAACGTACTTGCCTTTTAAATTTTCTAATGAAGTCACTCCACCCTCAATATTTTCAAAAGTAAAAGTAGGCGAGGGCTTACCTTTCACTAAATTTTTCAGTAATTCATACTTTTCAGTAAGTTCTTTTTTGAAAGTTGAATCTAAAGAATAAGCAACCATTTTATTAAAATCTTCTTCCAAAGTAGTAGATGAAGCATTCAGATAATATTGTAGGCCAGGAATTAATTCACTTTTAATTAAAGGGCTTTTTACATCTTCCAACATTTGAAAAGCTTTTGGTAATATATCTTCTGCATTTTCAATGTCACTATAAAGTTCATCATAAAAATGCATAGACGTTAGATTTCTATAGGAAAGAGAAAAATTGAAATAAGCTTCGTTATCATAGTCAAAATCTTCTGGGATTTTAGGAAAACTTTCAGATACTTTAAAATCTTTAATTCCAGAAAAATAGCTATAGTATCTCGGATAATTACTTAACTCTTTGTAAACATGAAAAGTAGCATCCATGGTTTCTAGTTCTACAAATTTTTTGTTTTTAAGTTGTTGCTCTTCAAGAGTTTTGAGAATTTTAGTTTTGTAATTTTCATTTAGAGTTATAAACTCATCTTCATTTAAAGAGAATCTATTTTTTAAACTTTCAGGGTCATTGAAATTTCCATACACTTCTCGAATAATTGTGTGTTTTTTAAGCATGAAATTATTTTCCTCTTCATTAGTTCCTGAAAAAGATAAACTGTTATCAAAATCATTGATATCCACTGTCAATAAAATTGAAAAATCTTTTTCGAGGTATACATATTTTTGATGTTTGTCATTGAATGTAAGAGTATATAAGCCATCATAAGGTAAATCAATTAATTTTCCGAATTTACCTTCTCGAGCATCAATGGTATCAGAAAAATTTAAGCCAGAAAGAACGATACTCTTTCCTTCGAAGTTTAAGATGGTTCCACTTATGGCAGCAAAAGGAGGTTCTTTTTTACAGGCAATGAACGAAATAAGCATTAAAATGAAGAGTGATTTTTTCATGTTTTAAAGTTTTAATAGCTAAAATAAACATTTAGTGAATTGCTTTAAATAATTTAAACTTAAAAATGTTGCTTTTCATCAAACGATTGCGGAATTTTGAGCTCTGAACCAAAACCAACATGGACGACCATCATTATATTACATCAGAAGTACTTTCTTTGGAACGTATCCACGAAATTATTTCACAACACAAATCCCTTTCATTATCGGAAGAGTCCAGAGTCAATATTCTAAAATGTAGGGATTATTTAGATAAAAAGATGGCGTCTCAATCTGAACCAATCTATGGAATCAACACTGGTTTTGGTTCGTTGTGTAATGTCAAAATTTCCTCTGAAAATTTATCGAAACTACAGGAAAATTTGGTGATGTCTCATGCATGTGGCACCGGTGATGAAGTGCCTAGTGAAGTTGTAAAAATGATGTTATTACTCAAAATCCAGTCGTTGAGTTATGGACATTCTGGGGTTCAATTGGCTACAGTGGAACGTTTGATTGATTTTTATAATCACGACATACTTCCTGTAATTTTTACTCAAGGCTCTCTTGGTGCTTCTGGCGATTTAGCTCCTTTGGCACACTTAAGTTTACCTTTGTTGGGAATGGGGGAGGTGTATTACAAAGGAATAAAACAACCGACCTCTAATGTTTTGGAAACATTGAAATGGACACCACTACAACTACAGTCTAAAGAAGGATTGGCTTTGCTTAATGGTACACAATTCATGTCGGCCTATGGCGTTTTTAGTCTTTTGAAGTCCAGACGATTATCTTATTTTGCTGATTTAATTGGAGCAATATCCCTTGATGCTTTTGATGGTCGAAAAGAGCCGTTTCATGAATTAATTCATTTGATTAGACCTCACAAAGGACAAGTGGAAACCGCTAACCGTATTTTGGAGTTTTTAGAAGATAGCGAACTTATTATTCAACCCAAAGTTCATGTGCAAGACCCGTATTCTTTTCGTTGTATCCCACAAGTGCATGGTGCTACCAAAGATGCTTTGGATTATGTCCGAAAAGTATTTAGAACCGAAATCAATTCGGTAACTGATAATCCCAATATTTTTAGAGAAGAAGATTTAATTGTTTCAGGTGGTAACTTTCACGGACAACCTTTAGCACTTGCCTTGGATTTTATGGCCATAGCTCTTTCAGAATTGGGAAGTATTTCCGAACGTCGGACGTATCAGCTGATATCTGGGCAACGAAATCTTCCTGCTTTTTTAGTGGATGACCCGGGGTTAAATTCTGGATTTATGATTCCTCAATATACTGCCGCTAGTATTGTGAGTCAAAACAAACAGCTTTCAACTCCTGCTAGTGTGGATAGCATTGTTTCTAGCAATGGTCAAGAAGACCATGTGAGTATGGGTGCCAATGCTGCGACCAAGTGTTTGAGAGTGGTTGAAAATGTAGAAAGAATCTTAGCCATTGAATTAATGAATGCTACTCAAGCTTTGGAATTTAGAAGACCATTAAAATCAGGAACTTTTATTGAACAATTTGTACAAGTTTATCGCAGTGAAGTGCCTTTTGTAAAAGAAGACCGAATACTTCATTATGACATTGAAAAATCAATAGCTTTTTTAAGGAGTTTTGAGATAGAAATGGAATAATACTTTATAAAATTGGTACATTTTTGAATGTATATAAACTATAATTTGTTCTTTTTTGACTTTCAAATCCTCCATAAATGACATTAAGATTAGTTTCAGGATTTATTTTTTTAAAATAATCTAAGCCCTTGAAAAAGCTTTTATTAATAGTCTTTCCTGATTTGATTTCAAATGCATTGGTATTTGTGCCATTTTCAACAATCAAGTCGACTTCATTTTGAGAGGCATCTCGCCAAAAATAGTGTTTTGAATATGAAGTAGTATTTTTGGTGTTTTTAATAAACTCTAAAATAATTAAATTTTCAAAAACACTACCTTTTGCATAATGATTTTCTAAATCATTTTCATTTCGTATTCCAAGCAAATGACATAAAAGACCTATATCATAAAAATAAATTTTTGGTGTTTTAACTAATCTTTTATTGAAATTTTTATGATACGGTTGCAGCTTAAAGGTAATAAATGATGCTTCCAGTAAAGTAAACCATGAACTAATTGTTTTATTGTCTAAATCTAGTTCGTTACCTAAGCTTGTTTGGTTAAATAATTGTCCAACGCGACCAGAAAGTAAATGTATAAATTTTTGAAATACATCTAAATTTGATATGTTTTTTAAAAGTCTAACATCGCGTTCAATGTACGTTTTTAAATAATTTTCATAAAAATCAGAGGGTAGAATATCTTGGACTATTTTTCTTGGATAAGAACCTGAGAGAGCATATTTTTCCCAACTTTCAGGTTTGTATTTTGTATTCTCTAATTCTTTGTATGAAAATGGAAGTAAATTAAATATTGCCACACGTCCAGCAAGAGATTGAGTTATTTGTTCAATCATTAAAAAATTTTGAGAACCTGTAATGATGTACTCTCCATTACTATTTCGTTCATCTGTAACAACTTGTAAATAGGATAACAAAGACGGAACATTTTGAATTTCATCAATAATTACACCATTTTTATAGGTATTTAAAAATCCGACTGGATCATTTTTTGCAAATTCTCTATTTGATAAACTTTCAAGATTAACATATTTATAATCTGGTTTTATCATTCTAGATAATGTGGTTTTTCCAGATTGTCTGGGTCCAGTTATAGCAATAACGGGAAACTTGTCAAGTAGTTGTGATACTTTTTCTGTTATGGCTCTATTTATCATTTTGTAAATTTAGGAATTGAATTCCTAAATTGCAAGAAAATAACTTTTTAAAGTGTAAATTGAAATATTCTAAAGTGAACTAATAAAAACATTGATTAGAGTTTTGATTTGGATAATAAAAAAATATAACTTAAACTAAATTAATGAGATAATGAAGTCTGCGTTTTTGAATGTTTTAATTGAAAATCCATTACAGATATCCATATCAATAACATGCCTTCAATCAATCTTTGTAAAATACCTTTAAAATTTGAATCAAAAAACTTAAAAAAAAGAATAATCAAAAATAGACTCACAATAAAACATAGTAACGTCAATTTTTTTAAAAATAGGTTTTGATTGTCTAATCCTTTAAATATGAATAAATACAACATTGGTAAGAAAAGATAAAAAAGTCCACCCATTACATTGTGAATAATTTGAGAGATACTTGGCGTTTCAGGCATACAACCTGCATCACAATAAAAAATACTACATAGTATAGTTCCAAAGCCATATAAGAATACAAACCCAAGCGTGCCAAGTTTTGAATAGATTGAAGTGTTGAGGTAACGATGATTAAAAATAAAAAACAAACAAAATAAAATACCACTAGGAATAAATCCAAACCATCTTAACTCAAACCCATACGGTGCATCAGCTGCATAAGATTCGCTGATGAATTGTTGGATGTGACTGTAATTTGGATATAAATAACCACCTGCAATACTAGTAATTAGAAAAAGTAAAGCTCCATAGAAGCCAAAATGTAATTTACTTTTCAATCAACTGATGTTTGAAATTCTTTTCGATGGCTTTAATCATGGCCCCGGCAATGTCCTTATTTGTAGCTCCTTCAATTCCCTCAAGTCCTGGTGAAGAATTTACTTCTAACAGTAGAGGTCCTTTACTAGATCGAATGATATCAACACCGGCAACTTTCAATCCCATCGCTTTTGTTGCCTTGATTGCAATTAATTTTTCCTCTCTTGTTGGTTTGATTAGGGATGCCGTTCCACCAAGATGCACATTGGCTCTGAACTCACCCGGAAGTGCTTCCCTTTGAATAGAAGCCACCACTTTTCCATCTATGACAAAAAGTCGAAGGTCTTTTCCATTGGCTTCCTTGATAAACTCTTGCACTAAAATATTAGCATTGAGACTTTTAAAAGCATTGATAACGCTCTCAGCTGCTTTTTTAGTTTCAGCCAAAACCACTCCTTTACCTTGGGTGCCTTCCAAAAGTTTAACAATTAATGGAGTTCCCCCCACCATTTTTATTAAATCGTCTGTATCTAATGGTGAATTGGCAAAACCTGTTGTTGGGATATCAATTCCATTATTGAGTAACAATTGAAGTGAATACAGTTTATCTCTGGATCTCGTAATGGCTGCTGCAGAATTCAAACAAAATATTTTTAATGCTTCAAACTGTCGTGTCAAAGCACATCCATAAAAAGTTATATTTGGACGAATTCGAGGAATTACTGCATCTAAATCATTGAGAATTCTTCCCCCACGATAATGAATTTGAGGAGTATCTGCATCCAACTTCATGTAGCATTCTTTGATATTGAGAAAATGCATTTCATGACCAAGTCTTTCGCCAGCTTCCATAATGCGTCTGTTACTGTACAACTCGGGATTTGATGCTAACAATCCAATTTTTAATCCTGATTTAGATACTTCAACAGAGGGATAAAGATCAGAAAGGGTTTCGCTTGTACGTTCACCAAGAACGTATTTTCGTTCCGGGTCCACCATGGCTCTACCGCTCATCGCTTCTCTACCAAAAAGCATTCTAAACCCCATGGAGTCACGATTCGTTAAGGTCATTTCAATAGGCCATTGTAATGCACCAATGTCAACAAGGGTTTGAATTACAAAACGTTGTTCCCTAAAACCACTTGAACTTTTTACAATTCTTTTGTCAATCAAGCGGGCTTCACAATGAATGATGGTTTTTACGTTGTTTTGAATAGGATTGATATCAAATCTCACCCAAGTTTCTCCCTCTTTTGTAAATGGGCTGATATTGATGGCGTGAAGTGCAGAAGTTTTTGCTCCTGAATCTACTCTTGCCTTGATAGCGGGAATACCCAACTCTGGGAAACTGCACCATTCCTCACTACCTAAAATAAGTTTTTGTTCTGTCATAATATAAAATAAAAAACCACGAATTTAACAAGGATGAAAAACTGTCAAATTCGTGGCTAAGATAATAGAATCACCAATTAACTAGCTGGCTTTTCTGCTTTTTTAATAGTAACCTTCAATTCCTGTGTAGCTTCATCTAAATCCATTGAAATTTCATCTCCTTCATTAATTTTTGAAGTAATGATTTCTTCTGCTAATGAATCTTCTACATATTTTTGGATGGCTCTTTTTAATGGTCTGGCTCCAAATTGTTTGTCAAATCCTTTTTCTGCAATAAATGCCTTTGCAGTATTTGAAAGTTGTAAATCATACCCCAACTCTTTAATTCTGGTGTACAATTTGCTAAGTTCAATTTCTATGATTAAATCGATGTGTTCTTTTTCAAGTGCATTGAATACTATTACGTCATCAATTCTATTAAGGAACTCGGGTGCAAAGGTTTTCTTTAAAGCATTTTCAACCACACTTTTAGAATGTTCGTCTGCTTGAGATACTTTGGCGGCAGTTCCGAAACCAACACCTTGTCCAAAATCTTTTAATTGACGAGCTCCCACATTAGAGGTCATGATTATAATAGCATTTCTGAAGTCTATTTTCCTTCCAAGACTATCTGTTAAATAACCATCGTCTAATACCTGAAGCATCATATTAAAAACATCGGGATGTGCTTTTTCAATTTCATCTAAAAGCACAACGCAATACGGTTTACGTCTCACTTTTTCAGTAAGCTGACCACCTTCTTCATAACCCACATATCCCGGAGGTGCACCAAT